>CAVOEM010000101.1:0-9727 GCA_963694575.1 Planctomycetes bacterium UBA1146
GGTGAGGATCGAAGCCGACGCAGTGGAAATTGCACAACCCGAACCTTCAAAGCAGATTTCTTCCACCACTCCATCGGCAGTTCGAAGGACATAAATTTCCACGTCATCTCCACACAAAGGGTTATGACCCTTTGCCGACAGGTTGTGATTATCCTTCGGACCAAAGTTCCTGGGAGACCTGGAATGGTCGAGAATCATCTCCTGGTAAAGTTCACGAATATCATTCAATTGAAGACCTCCTGGACGCTTTCGATCGCTGCCGCCAGTGCGTCGATGTCATCCAGTGTGTTGTAGATGGCAAAGGAGGCGCGAATCGTTGCAGCGACTCCGAATCTACTCATCAGGGGCATGGCACAGTGGTGGCCCGCTCGAATAGCGACTCCCTGCTGATCCATGATGGTTCCCGCATCGTGAGGGTGAATCTGATCCAGGACGAACGAAACCACCGAGATCCGATTTTTAGGCCGACCGATGATGGTCAAACCATCCACCTGATCGAGTCTCGTGACGGTCGCCTCCAGTAGTTGCCGCTCATGAGCCTGGAGCGTCTCGAAGCCGACTTCCTCGATGAAATCTAGCGCAGCACCGAGCCCGATGACTCCGGCAATATGTGGAGTTCCCGCCTCGAACTTCCATGGAACATCGGCAAAGGTCGAGTTCTCGAAGGTCACTGTACGGATCATGTCTCCGCCCCCTTGCCAGGGGCTCATTTGATCGAGCAGTTCCTTTCTCCCCCACAGAACGCCGGTCCCGGTCGGTCCGTACATCTTGTGTGCACTGAAGGCGAGAAAATCACAACCGAGTTGCTCCACATCGATCGGCAGGTGGGAAATCGCCTGAGCGGAATCGATCATGGTGATCGCACCCTTCTCACGAGCGACCGCAATCACTTTCTGGATGTCATGCATCGTTCCGACGGCATTGGACACATGCCCGATGGAGACCACCTTGGTTCGCTCGGTGATCAAGGAATGCAAATCGTCGAGAATTAAATCTCCATCATCGGTGCATGGAATGATCACCAGTTTTGCGCCCTGGTCCTCGCACAGCATCTGCCAGGGGACGATGTTGGCATGGTGCTCCATCGCACTGATCAGGACCTGATCTCCCTGATTCACTCGATCTCTACCGATGGTCTGAGCGACCAGATTGATGGCTTCCGTGGTCCCGCTGGTGAAGATCACACCGTGGGGATCGGGTGCATGGATGAATTGCGCAACCTTGGCTCGAACCGCCTCATAGCGAATCGTCGCCCTCTCGCTGAGGGTGTGGACACCCCGATGCACATTGGAACAGTCCTCCTGATAGAAGGACTCCACCGCTTGCAGCACCTGGGTCGGCTTCTGAGTCGTGGCAGCGCTGTCGAGATAGACCAGTGGATTCCCATGGATCTCCTGTTGCAGACAGGGGAATGTTCTCCGGACCTGATCCAAGCTAGGGAAGGATGGACAGGACTCGTTGGTCTGAGGAGTTCCATTCATTAGCGATCAGTTCCTTCAGGATTAATCGACTGCTGAATCTCATCTGCGATAAAATCACTCAACTGTCGATCTTCCAGCCCGAGAAACACTTCCGATGTAAATGCTCGAACTAAAATCTTCCTCGCTTCATCTGGAGACACTCCCCTGGATCGAAGATAGAAGATGGCATCCTCATCCAGTTCACCGATGGTTGCCCCATGGGTGCACTTCACGTCGTCGGCATAGATTTCAAGCCGAGGCCGGACATCCGCTTCTGCTCCTTCTGACAACAAGATGGTGTCATTGGATTGTTTTGCGTCGGTGCGTTGAGCATCCGGATGGACATGAATCATTCCGCTGAAAACACCGCGTGCCTGGTCACTCAGGACCCCACGATAGATCTCGTTGCTGGTGCAATCTTCGACTTTGTGATCGATGGTGGTGTGGTGGTCGATGTGATCCTTGCCGCGTCCTGCATACGCTCCCAGCAGATCGCAGTGGCAGCCGGTTCCCTCGTGACTCACATGCAGTTCATTTCGAATCAGTTCTCCGCCTGAGGAACAGAACAGATCCTCAAATCGAGAGTCCTGTTGCTGAACCACGCGGGTTCCATGAAAGATCGAAGCGCACTCCGGACGAAAAGCGCGAACTCGTTTCAAGATCGACCGGGGATCGAGACCGACCCCCCAGCGTAGATTACCAAGAACTTCCCCTACCGATCTGATCTCCTCGACCATTTGCAATTGAGCCCCAGCGGCAATTTGGATCAAGCCGGTCACATGTGCAGATCCCGATCGAGCCTGTCCATCGAGGACATGCAGGATGTGAATCGGCGCATCGATCTTGGCTCCTTCTTCCACCACTTCGATGTGCACTCCGTCATCCAGTAATGCATCGGAGAGATCGTGAAAAGGATGCGAGTCCTGAGTCCAGTACAGATCGAGCAGAGATGCCAGTTGGTCCGGATCGGAGTGTCTCAGCTGGGCGAGAGATTGAACTCGGATCGCTGAAGGCAGTCGACTCAGATCTGAAAGATCAGCCCTGAACTGACCATTGACGATCACCACCTTGGCCAGCATGTCGCCCGGAAGATCGGGACAGAACGGAATCTCCTGGGAACGCTCCAGAAGTGGTGCGCAGGGTCCATCGGCGAGGCGAGAAAGAGGCGTGTATCGCCACTCCTCGTGCTTGCGCCCGGGGAATCCATGCTGCTCGAACTGTTCCAGCGCTCGCCCCCGGCGCTTCTTCAGTTCGGCGCCCTGATCATCGAAGTTCAAGCTGCCAGTATGTACCTGTTTACTCCAGGTTTCCGCCACCACGTCACCTCCTAGGCGTTATTTCCGGCCTTGGCGTCGTCCGCCTGAAGCCATGAGTAGCCTTCTTTTTCCAATTCAAGCGCCAACGATTTGTCTCCTGAGCGAACGATCTTCCCTTCAGAAAGAACATGAACCTGATCGGGAACGATGTAATCGAGGAGGCGCTGGTAATGAGTGACGACGATGATCGCTCTCTCTTGCTTGCGCAGTTTGTTGACCCCTTCAGCAACGATGCGAAGGGCATCGATATCCAATCCGGAGTCCGTCTCATCCAGAATCGCAAGCTTCGGATCGAGAACCGCCATCTGAAGGATTTCGTTTCTCTTCTTTTCACCACCACTGAACCCGTCATTGACGGCGCGATGGAGCAACTTCTCATCCATGCCGACGAGATCCATCCTGGATCTCACCAGTTCCAAGAAGTCCACTGCATCGATTTCCGATTCTTCACGGTAGCGACGAATCGCATTCAATGCAGAGCGTAAGAAGTAAGCATTTGAAATCCCTGGAATCGAGACTGGATACTGAAATGCCAGAAAAATGCCCTCACAGGCACGCTCATCCGCAGCGAGTTCCAGCAAGTCGACCCCGTTGTACTGAACTGTTCCCGCATCCACCAAATATTCTTCTCGACCAGCGAGCACGTTTGCAAGCGTGCTCTTCCCTGAGCCGTTAGGCCCCATGATGGCGTGCACTTCCCCCGCCTTCACTTCGAGGTCGATTCCCCTGAGGATCTCGGTCCCCTCGACGGAGGCGCAAAGGCCTTTTATTTCGAGCATGCTGTTTTCCTTCTTCCCTGACATCTAACCGACACTCCCCTCGAGGCTCACCGCGAGTAATTTTTGTGCTTCCACGGCGAATTCCATCGGTAGTTCACTGAATACTTCCTTGCAGAATCCATTCACGATCATCGAGACCGCGTCCTCGGTCGATATTCCTCTTTGATTGCAGTAAAAGATCTGATCTTCACCAATTTTCGATGTTGTCGCTTCATGCTCCACCTTGGCGGTCGGATTTCGAACCTCGATGTAGGGGAAGGTATGTGCTCCGCAACGATCCCCTAGCAACATCGAGTCGCATTGAGAAAAGTTCCTCGCGTCAGTGGCACCCTTCTTCACATCGACCAAACCACGGTATGTGTTCTGTCCACGACCCGCGCTGATTCCCTTGGAGATGATGGTGCTACTGGTCGACTTGCCGATGTGAATCATCTTGGTCCCGGTATCGGCTTGCTGCATGTTGTTGGTGAGGGCTACAGAGTAGAACTCTCCCACCGATTCATCTCCCAGCAATACACAGGATGGGTACTTCCAGGTCACCGCCGATCCTGTTTCGACCTGGGTCCACGAGATCTTCGATCGCTTCCCCTTGCACATCCCGCGCTTGGTCACGAAGTTATAAATTCCGCCCACCCCATCCGCATCTCCGGGGTACCAGTTCTGAACCGTCGAATACTTGATGGTCGCACCCTCGAGTGCTACCAACTCCACCACAGCGGCGTGGAGCTGGTTCTCATCACGCATCGGAGCAGTACATCCCTCGAGGTAGGAGACGGTGGACTGATCGTCTGCAATGATCAGGGTTCTCTCGAACTGCCCCGTTCCTGCAGCATTGATCCTGAAGTAGGTCGAGAGTTCCATCGGACAGCGGACCCCGGCTGGAATGTAACAAAAGGATCCATCGGAAAAGACCGCAGCATTGAGCGCCGCGAAGAAGTTATCGGTGTACGGCACCACCGATCCGAGATACTTGCGTACCAGATCAGGGTGTTCCTTCACGGCTTCCGAGAAGGAACCGAAGATGATGCCCAGTTCTGCGAGTTTGTCGCTGAAGGTCGTGGCGACCGAGACGCTATCGAATACAGCATCTACTGCGACTCCGCTCAGCCTCTTCTGCTCATCGAGTGAGATTCCGAGCTTTTCAAAAGTCTCGAGCAGTTCCGGATCCACTTCATCGAGGCTATCGAGAGTCTTCTTCGGCTTGGGAGCACTGTAGTAGATGATCTTTTGGTAATCGATGCTGTTTCGTTCGACCTTGGACCAAGAGGGGTCCTCCATGGTCAGCCAATGCCGGAATGCCTTGAGTCGATATTCCAGCAACCAGTCCGGTTCACCCTTGAGTTTCGAGATCTGATGAATCGTCGACTCGTCGAGACCGGGTGGAAGAGAATCCGATTCCACATCGGTCACGAAGCCAAACTCGTATTCACGATCAGCGAACTCTCTCAACTCTTCAGCTTCAGTCATCACTCTCCTCCTAGGATTCCTTGCTCTGCGCAGAGACCGCGGCGAGTTGAACTCCTCCGGGTACTGCCATCTGTTCGAGTGTGATGCACTCGAGCGTTACTCGGATTCTGTCGTTGATGAATTTCCAGTTCGAACTGAGTGGGCAGAGGGATCCAATGCCACAATCTTCCGGGCCGGTATCTACACATTCAGTCAGCGAGATGGGCCCGTTCAAAGCCTCGATCATCTGCTGTACGGTGATCATCCCGGGATCCCTCGCGAGGCGATATCCTCCCCGGGCACCGCGTCGCGATTCGAGCAGATTGCCACGCACCAGCGCCTTGAGAATCTTGCTCACATTGGGCAGCGCGAGGCCAGTCAAACTCGAGATCTCGGGCGCAGAATAGATCTGCTTTTGCCCCTCGACACTCTCCCGACGATTGGCCATCGAGGTCAGGATGAAGATCCCGTAATCGGTTTGTCTTGTGATCTTGAAGATGGGATCCCCCTTCCCGCTGCGGGAGCGTATCTATTCGCTTTCACGGCACATATCCAGATTCTGCGAATCAGGACCGATTCAGTACTCATTAGTAGTTTCGCCGCAACGTGGGGCTTCGTCAAGCAATCCCGACCCGCTTCTCGGCTACGGTGGTGACCCATCTTGCCAGGCCCTACACTCTCCTGAACAACATGACTCCCGGTCTCAGGGGGAAGAGGAGAAGAGTGGAGTGGAAGTGAATCAGCCCCCGGGAGAACATGACGGTCCGCCCCAGGCCGATCCCGGAATCGTCTCCGATCTGTATCAGCTGGCGAAGCCGAGACTCTCGTTGCTGGTGGTGATCACCGCAGCTCTCGGCGTCGGCGCTGCATGGCCCTTCACCGGCGAATATACCAGAGATCTCACCACTCCAGAAATACTCGACCGCATCCTGCAGATGCTCGGACTGTCGGCGGGAACCGCATTGCTCGCCGCTGCGGCCAATGCACTCAATCAATTCTGGGAACGAAAGTCCGATCGGTTGATGCAACGCACCGCCAATCGAGCGACCGCAACGGGTCGGATCGGCGGGGGTGTGATCTTCGTCTACAGCGTCGTGACCGGAGTCAGCGGAACTGCGCTACTGGGCCTGGCAGGTAATCGACTCGCGGCCATCCTTGGAGTCTTTAGCCTGGTCCTCTACGTGCTGATCTACACACCACTGAAGAAACGTACATCTCTCAACACCCTGGTCGGTGCGATACCCGGCGCGCTTCCCCCACTCATCGGTTGGTGCGGAGCGGGTGCTCCCTGGTTTCATCCGGTGGGACTGTCCCTCTTCGGCATCCTCTTCGCCTGGCAAATCCCCCACTTCCTGGCGATCGCCTGGATGTACCGAGATGAATATGAAAAGGCCGGCTTCCGGATGCTTCCGGTGATCGACCCCGAGGGGCATCGCACCGCCCGCGCCGCCCTGACATGGTCGCTCTTCCTCTGTGCCGTGAGCTTGATACCGGTAGTTTCCGGCTCCGCTGGCGTGGTCTACCTGGGCACCGCCGTGGCACTGGGAGCCTTCATGACCATCCGTGCTCTGGGACTGGCGAATCAGCGCGATCGGGCATCGGCTCGTCGACTCTTCTTTGCCAGCATCATCTACCTCCCCATCGTCCTCGGTGCTCTGGTTGCGAATCCGAGCCTGCGCGGATGAGCGATTCTCACCCCTCCCCCGGTCCGTCGCTGAGACCTCCCTTCTGGTTGCTGGGGATCTTGTTTCTGCTCTGTGGTGCGGTACTCGCCTGGCGGATTCCTCCGCTGCTGAAATCGATCGAGGAGCGAGAAAGACTCGGTCCAGACGCTTTCATCACCAATGGATTCCGACTCTCCGATGCACTTCGTTCCGATCCAACCCTGGTGCGATTTGGAGCTCCAGAGGAAGTGATTCCCATCGACACCCCACCCATCTGGGACGTGAATAAAGTCGATGATCTGGCTACAAATTTCAGAACCAGATTCCTCATCCCTTCCAGCGAAGTGATCGGAGTCTTCATCGATGGGAAACCCCGAGCTTATCCACTGAGAATCTTGCAGTGGCATGAAGTCATCAATGACACTCTCGGTGAAGTGCCGATCTGTGTTCTCTATCATCCACTCTCCGAGACCAGCACCGTGTTTCAGCGACCGCTGATGGCGCCGCAGGAGCCGCTCGTCTTTGGCTCGAGTGGATTGCTGGTCGATTGCTGCCTGTTGATCCACGATCGTCTCGGCATCGGGCGTCGCAGCGAGGAGAGTTTGTGGAGTCCCACCGATGGCGAGGCGATCTCCGGGCCTCGCATCGGGGAGCCGCTGCAACTGGTCCCATTTGTGCTGACCAGCTGGAAGGTATGGAAAGAGAAACATCCCGACACGGAGGTGGTCGGAATGGTCGAGAGTCACCGACGCTACTACAAGAAGGAACCGTACAGCCCCTATCGGCTGATGGATCGCCCCCGGTATCCGTACCAACCTCTACCGCCGGAGGGGTCACGTGCCAATCTCTCGCGGGTCATTGTCATGCGACAGTCGCCACTCTGGGTAGCACAGGTCTCCCGCCGCGCAATTGAGGAGTTACCGCTCGATTCGACCCCGTTCCCCCATGTGGTGACCGCTTGGTTCGCCGTCCATGCGCGGCAACTGGAACAGCAGTAGCGCTAGGCCAACCACAGCAAGAAGGCAAAGAGCCCGATCCAGATGGCGTCGAGGAAGTGCCAGTACTGGTTCACCAGCCGCACCTGCTCACAATGAAGACTCCAGTAACCGCCCAACATGGCATGGATCGTGACATAACCCTGGAAGATCAATCCACCGGCGATGTGAAGGGCGTGCAGTAAACCCAGGGCGTAGATACTCCAGCCATGCAAGCTGTTGGAAGCACTGAACGACTGGCCATCCCCTGAGTTCAGCATCTGGGTCCAAACCTGTTCCTGGAGGTACAAGAACAGAAAACCCAGAACCAACACCAGCGCCATGCTGCCGATGAAGATGCGCATCCGATCTCTCTGCACCGCCATCCAACCGACCTGCGAGACTACGCTGACCAACACCATCACTGCGGTGCTGAGCCACGCCAGATCGGGAATCCTCGGTGCATTCTCACCCCAAGCGGGATTCTGGCCGCGAACGATTACGATGGCGATGATGGTGGCGCTGAACAGGACCGCCAGCGACAGCAGGAACAGGTTCATACCCATCCGTGCGATCTCGGGGGCTGGCTCGGGCTGGATTCCCTCGCCACCATTTCCCTCGCCACCATTTCCCTCGCCACCATGCCGCTCGCCACCATGCCGCTCGCCACCATGCCGCTCGCCACCATGCCCCGTCTTGGAACGATCCGAGGTCATGAGGTCACCGAACTAGCCCTGTGGAGAACCGTACTGGGTCGTCTGGATCTGCTGGAAAGGATCATCGAGGATATCCTCCTTGTATTCACCGGTGTCGAGCAAGGCAAATCCGAGGAACAGTCCCAACAAGAAAAGGGAGCCGACGAAGATCACCGCATTGAAGGGGCGATCCCAGCGCAGGTGCATGAAGTAGAGCGCGACCAGGGATGCCTTGAGGGTGGCCACTCCCATCGCCACGACGACGTTCATTCCTCCCAGATCGATGTAAGAGACCGCCACTGTAGCCCAGGTCAAGAAGAGCAGCATCGTCAGGATCGTCAGAAGCAGCGGCGGACCGGTCATGTGACCAAACTCCGGATGAGGAACATCCTGGCCACGGGCCTTGCGGATCGTTGCAACTGTCACGAACAGGCAAATGAATGCCGCAGACAGGATCAACAGATCGACATTATTCAGTATGGCTTCCATCGGATCCTCTATTCCACCAGGTACAGCAGTGGGAAAAGATAGATCCAGATCAGATCCACCAGGTGCCAGTAGAGTCCACCAAGATCGACAGGGGTGAAGTAACCAGGCCCGAATCGACCCTGCATGGCGAGCACCATCAACCACAGCATCACGCCCATCCCGATCAGCACGTGAATTCCATGCAGCCCGGTCAGGCAGAAGTAGATACTGAAGAACACATGTGCATTGGCAGGACGGGGGCCCGGAGGAAGGTGCGAAGGATCGAGCGCCAATCCTGGAGCGTGTCCGGCATCTTCGCCCTCGGAACTGGCGGTTCCGTGGTCATCCGGCTCCGGCTCGGGGGCCAGTCCTGCCGGGGGAGCAGCCGGCTGAAGCACCAGGCCCTGAGCTTTGGGAACTTCAGTCACGACCGATGCCTGAGGCAGATCCAACTCCGCATGAGCCAACTTTTGTTGCTCCTGCTGATGCATTCGCGCTTCCTCGGCGTCGACGACATTTTCATACGAGAAATATTTTCCCGGGAACAATCCCTCATGAAACTTCTTCGAGTACTCGACGTACTTGATTCCCATGAAGCCAGCACCACAGAGGAAGGTTACCGCGAGAAAGAAGATAATCCTCTTCTTGCGGCCCAGTTGTGCCTCACGAACTGCCAGCGCCATCGTCAAGGAAGAGAAGAGCAACACCATCGTGTTGGTGGCTCCCCAGCGCTTGTCGAGGAAGTGATGCCCCCACTTGAACAGTTCGGGGTCATTCGCCTTGTAGATGGTGTAGAAGCAGAAGAGGCCGCCAAAGAGCAGCACCTCGGTGGCCAGGAATAACCACATCCCCAGCTTTCCCGCTTCGAACTGCTGGCGCATGGTGTCGAAGTGGTGTGCCTGATACGGAGAATGGCCGTGGCCAT
>CAVOEM010000102.1:0-9683 GCA_963694575.1 Planctomycetes bacterium UBA1146
GCCTGGATCGCTTACCTGGTGGCCATTCCTTAGGGCGCCGTCGGATTCACTGCAGTCGGAGTTCCCGAATTCGCTCCACTGACGCTGGCGACCAGCCACAACACCACCGGATATCCTGCCGCTTCGAGGGCTGCGGTTGCCGCACGCATCGTGGCCCCGGTGGTCAGAACATCGTCGACCAGCACGATGGATGGAGCGGTCGGAGTCTTTGCCGGGGCATCACAGCGAAAAGCACTGGCAGCGAGTGCTCGCCGTCGGTGCGCCGGGAGCGTGACCTGCGCTCGACCTGGGTTCCTCCTCAAGAGCCTTCGGTACGGCAGACCGCGCTGACGAGCGAGCGGGATTGCCAGCCGTTCGGCGAAGGAGATCCCCTCGATCCAACTTCGGCGCCAGTGTCGGGGTATCGCTACCACCGTCGAGTGGCTGCACTGCTCGAGGTGCGGAGAGCGGGATTCACGCTCCAGCGAGCGCCACCGATCGACCAGTGTGGACGCCAAGAGCCCGCCGATATCGTCCCTCTGCTGGCTCTTTCCCTTGAGGATCAGACCTCGCAGAGAACCCTCATGAGTCGAGATGTGGATCAGCGGGCGTTGCGGAGCCGTGACGAGGCAGGCGGCACAACGCTCCTCGAACCGCTCCTGTCGCTGGAGGCAACGGGGGCAGGTGGGGGACAGCGGCGGCAGATCCCCGAGGCAGGTGCGGCATAGAGCCCTGGCGGGGAGCGGTTTCTCACCACAGAGACGGCACTGCTCCGGCCACAATAGTGCTGCCAGTGCTGACAGTGCTGCCAGGGCCGGAGGCGGTCTCCGGCCGTCCTCTGAGCCAGAAGTGGACGGTCGATCTGGACAGCCAGCGCTTGTGCCGCTATCGTCGGTGCCCATGCCGGTGTAGCTCAGTTGGTAGAGCAAAGGAATCATAATCCTTGTGTCCGGGGTTCGAGTCCCTGCGCCGGTACCAATTTTCAATGTGAACTCCCGACCGACCGGGTCGGTCGGGAGTTTTTCTTCGATATCGGTGCTCATTCGTTGCACCATCGCTGGCGAGGAACCCGGGGGGGACTGCAACTCGAGGACCCATGGAATGAAATTGAGAGGGGAACCGACATGGCACAAGATGGGCCTTCTCAACATCCTCAGCAGGATCCTGATCGGCCGGTGATCGATGAGGCGCTGGTGCGAAAAACCGCTCACCTGGCGCGTCTGGAAGTCTCCGACGATGAAATCCCAGGACTGGTCGAGCACCTGGAAAAGATTCTTGATCTGGTCGATATACTGCGATCGGTCGAGATTCCCGAGGGGCATCGGTCCGATCTTCACGTCTCGCAAGCGACGGTCTCGATGACCCGTGAGGATCAATCGTCAAACCCGACCGATGCCGGTGGCCCAAGAGACCCGGCAGCGTTCGGCGAAAATGCTCCCGACTGGCGAGATGGTTCCTTTGTCACCCCAAGAGTCGTCGGCTAGGGGACCATGTCGAATCGATCATCCCTACCTCCTATGGATGCCACGGTCGGTGAAGCGCAGCAGTGGCTCGCCGATGGCCACTGCACCTCGCGACAACTGATCGACGGCTACCTCGAGTTTCTCCAGGGGGTGGGCCGAGAGTTGAACGCCGTGGTCGAGATCTTCGTCGAGTCCGCTCAGCAAGCCGCCGATCAGAGTGACCAGAGGCGAGCCCAGGGACAGTGCTTCGGACCTCTCGATGGAATCCCCTTTACCGTAAAAATGAACATCACGACACAACTCGGCAGCAGCGATGCTTCGAGTCCGATGCTCCGAGGATTCCAGGCCAAAGAAGATGCTACTGCGGTTCGCCGCCTCCGTGCTGCCGGCGCAGTACTGGTCGGGAAGACCAGTTGTGACGAGTTCGCCATGGGCGCTTCCAACGAGACCTCTTGCCACGGAGTGGTCTCCAATCCGTGGGATCGAGAGCGGGTACCGGGGGGATCGAGCGGTGGTTCCGCGGCACTGGCCGGGAGTCACGGATGGTCCTTCCATCTCGGTAGCGACACCGGAGGATCAATCCGGCAACCAGCGGCTTTCTGCAATGCCACTGCGATCAAGCCGACCTGGGGCCAGGTCTCCCGACGCGGCCTGATCGCCTTTGGATCGAGCCTCGATCAAATCTGTCCAATTGCCCGGGATGCAGTCGATTGTCAGAGTGTCTTGCAGGTGATGGAGGGGCACGATCCGCTCGATAGCACCAGTTTGCGCCAAGGCACCTCTTCTCACCCACCGATCGGTCGTGTCGCCCTGATCAGCGACGGTCTCGGGCCGGGCATCGATGCTTCCATCGCCACGGCGGTACGATCTGCGGCACAGCAGATGGCCAGTCAGGGGATCGAGATCATCGAGAGGTCGTTGCCGCATCTGGAGGCTGCGAACGCCTGTTACCAGGTGATCTCCACCGCAGAGGCGTCGTCGAATCTGGCTCGCTACGACGGGGTTCACGTCGGGGTGCGAGGGCAGTCGAAAGATCTCCAGCAACTGTACGAGACCAGTCGGCACCAAGGATTCGGCAGCGAGGTTCGTCGAAGAATATTGCTCGGTACCTTTGTTCTTTCTGCGGGGTATCAAGATGCGTACTACAACCGTGCACTGGCAGTACGTGACTTAATCCGTCAAGGGATCGACCAGGTGCTGGAAGATTGCGATGCGCTTCTGTTGCCGGTTTCGCCCTTTGCTCCCTTCCCCATCGGTGAGCGTATCGACGACCCACTGGCGTTGTACGCCTGCGATATCTTGACGGTGACCGCAAACCTGGCCGGAGTTCCGGCACTGGCGTTGCCGTGTGCTTTGGATGAAGAACAACTGCCGATCGGAATGCAACTGATGGGGCCCCACGGTAGCGACCATGCGCTACTGGAGTTTGGCCAGCGGTGGCAGCGCTGGAACGACCAGCATCGGGCACTCCCGGAAGGGAGCACACGATGAGCTGGAAAACAGTGGTCGGTCTCGAGATCCATGCCCAGATGTCGACACGGAGCAAGATGTTCTGTGCCTGTGTGCGATCGACGGGAACTGCTCCGAACCAGCACCTCTGTCCGGTTTGCACCGGCTGGCCTGGCGCATTACCGGTGATCAATCAGGCGGCGGTTCGCCGGGCGATCCGTGCCGCGATCAGCCTCGGCTGCGGGGTACAACGAGAGAGTCGATTCGATCGCAAGAACTACTTCTATCCCGATCTTCCCAAGGGCTACCAGATCAGCCAGTTCTATCGCCCCTATGCCCTCGGGGGAGAGATCCCATTTGAGCGTGACGATGGTTCCTCTGGGGTTCTGCCGCTGGTTCGAATCCACATGGAGGAGGACGCCGGCAAGTCGGTACATGCCGAGGATGGCACCAGTCGTATCGATCTCAACCGATGCAGCAGTCCGTTGCTGGAAATCGTCACAGAACCGCTGCAGATGAGCGGGGTCGAGGCGGCACGCTGCGTCCGATCGACCCGAGAACTGTTGCGGTGGATCGGTGTTTGCGATGGTGATATGGAGAAGGGAAACCTTCGAGCTGACGTCAATGTGTCGATTCATCGCCAAGGGGATACTGTCCTGGGAACTCGAACGGAACTGAAGAACCTCAATTCGTTCGTCTCCATCGAGAGATCGGTCGAAGTGGAGTCGGCTCGCCAGGCGCTGGTACTGGAAGCGGGAGGCGTGATTCGTCAGGAGACTCGTCTGTGGGATCAGGACCTGGAGCAGACCGAGGAGATGCGTGGCAAGGAAGACTCTCCAGATTACCGTTATTTTCCCGATCCGGATCTACCAGTACTGATCATCGAATCGTCAGACATCGATCGGGAACGGGACTCTTTGCCGGAGTCCCACCTCGCCAGGAAAACTCGATACATCGATCAGTTGAAGATCGATGCGCGAGATGCCGAATCGATCCTGGCACGGCGAGAGTTCGGTGATTTCTTTGATCAGTTGGTGGCGGCTGGACTCTCACCCGCCTCGGCCTCGAACTGGTTTCGCGGCGAGGTCCTCAAGCATCTCAATGATCGAGAGGAATCGATCGAGGATTATCCACTGACTGCGGCTTCCATCGCAGAGGTGGTCGAGGCGGTGGAGGGGGATCGGATCAGCGTGGCCAAGGGGCGGGAAATCCTCCAGGTGGCCCTCGATCAAGGTTGCTCTCCGGCGCAAATCCTTGCACAAACCGGTGAGCAGGTCAGTGACGAGGCTGCTCTGATCGGTTGGGTCCAGCAGGTCGTGGACGCCAACCCCGATGCCGCGGAAAAGATCCGCGCCGGCGACAGTAAACCGCTCGGCTTCCTGACGGGGCAGGTGATGAAGGCCAGTTCCGGGCAGGCCCACCCTCGCCTGGTTCAGCAAATCCTCCAGCGGCTGATTCAGCACGACTGAATTTCTGTAACCCGTGAGTTTGCTGCGCCTCAGGGGGTCGGCAACACGATCGTTTCGGGACCCTCCGAGGTGATCACGAAGGTGCTGTGCCTGCCGTTGGCTTCGAGGCGGATCTGCCTCGATCCGAAGGCGGGGACCTCGAGCCAGCCGGGTGGCACCAGCGTTTCGCCGGAATCGAGGATCAGTCGGGCCGGTGAACTGGTTTCTATCCGAACCGGAATCGTCAGGCCCGTGGTGGCGTCATTCGATGGATACTGCTCGAGTAACTGGAAATTGAGGCGCCTCACCTCGGTCAGATTGTGCTGGATCCGTGCCTCATCGGCCCGCTGGCGCAGTGCCGCGGCCTGATGATCTTCCGCTTCCCACTGTTCCCTTAAACTTCGGGTTTCGGCGACAGCACCGTATTGGCTCGCCAACTTCAACTGCTGGCGGACCGCTTCGGAGTTGCCGAGGATGCGGGCACCCTTGGCATTCACTATGGCACTCTGGGCGAGTGTGGAGTAGCGGCTCCGACCGTCTTGTCTGCGCTTCTCGACCAGGGCTTCCGCACTGTCGAGACCTTCTTTCCATGGACCGGGGGGGAGCCATTGGAGCCATGGCTGGGCTTCTTTTCGCCATTGTTCCGTGGGCAAGGTGTCTGCGGAGGCGATCACATGTTGCAACGAAAACTCTGCATAGATGAGAATCACAGCGGTGGCCAAGAAGGGTGCAAGCATGCAGAACCGGCGGATGTGGCGAAGAGCTTTCTGCCCCGTTCGAGCTTGAGTCTCCTCGACTCCTCTGTTTCGTCGTAGCATCCGCACGCTCTCTGCGATCTCGCGCGCCCTGTGAATGTTACCCTCGGAAGCCTGGCGTGCTGCGAGGCGTTCGAGTGCCTGTTCGGAGGCCTGTTCCTCGCCATGGTCGAGCAGGAAATCAATTTTAGCCTGCTGCATCGCGTGATCTTCCGGGTGCAACGCCTCGAGGCTATCGATGATCCTCAGTGCCCTGCGGCGGTGTGACCCCCTGTGCAAGTGAGAAGCGATTCGAACTCCTTCGCGGATCTGCATCGAGGGGGACTCATGGGTCGCGATCAGTTGGAGCCTCAGTTGGTCTTCATCGGAGACTTCGATGGCTCTCCTGAGGTAGCGTCGACCCTCCTCCGGTTGACTGCCACCGAGCAATTGATTGGCGCGTTCAACCAGGATCTCGATGCGAGTGTTGTGGGCCAGATCATCCTCGGGTGATTCTGTCAGGATCTGGTCGAGAATGGCGATGGCGGACTCTGGGTCCCTGGCGGTACGGTGCGCTTCGACGATGCGGATCTCCGCCGATCGTTTGGCATGACGATCGCCGCTCAGTTGATGTAATTGACGCAACTTCTCGAGAATCTTGATCGGTTCCGCTGCCATCGGTGTCGCTTGTTCCAGTTTCTCTACCAGTGCAGATCGGGAAGCCTCGTCGATCTGGTCGAGTCTGACCCGGGCCAGTTCGGGGAATTTCTTCTTGAAGAGCCAACCCTGGCGAGCACCTCTTGCCAGGTAGTGCAGGGTCCAGATGGGAGAGAAGGGGGAGTCCGCTTCGATCTCCTGGATGGTTCTGAACCCGTCGACCAGCATGGCGATGCGAGCGAAGCACCAGTGACCCTGTTCGTCTCGAGCCTGGATTCCCCCGGGAGAGAGCAGCAAGAGTTCCTCAGGAGCGGGTAGTAAGTTCCTGGCTTTTTCCAGTATCCCCAACTGCTGATCCAACTGGTCCATCAATGTCTTGGCGTCGATACCACTGATGATCTCCACCGTGCTGCCTGATTGTTCCTCGAAGAGGAAACCCTCGCCATTTCCGGTGAAAGCGTCGATCAGCATCGAGACCGCGTGTTGCTCGCAGATCGTTTTCCGGACACCCTCATCGAGGTCTTTTACCGAGGATAGGAGCACTTCCAGATCGCGACTTTCGGTGTACCAGAGAGCCAGCAGGGAGTCGAGTTGCTCCGGTGCCATCGCATCGGACCAGTCACTGACATCGGGGAAGTGCCGGGCGGTGGGCTCGGAGTAGAACTGAAAGAGATTCCCATCGAAGAGAATCCTCTGGGCGTCTTGACCGCGACCCAGATGGAAGGTTCCTGCGGTCTTATTCGCTACTTTTTGTTCGAGAATTTTTTTCAGGTCGGCATTCATCTTCAGCGGCTCCCTCTGCTTTTGAGGACTTTCCATGGATGTTTTCTTAACTGTGTCGCCAGCGGCAACAGAGGGTCTGTAGTGTCGAGTTGATCGATGGTTTCCCGCAGAAGTTGCCACGCACCGGGGGTTCGACTACGAGCGAGTCCGAACATTGTTGCGGTTCGTATCTGGTCATTGGTCGAGAGCAATAGCGATTGCAAGGTGCTGCGAGATTCCACCGGGATGCAACTGGCCAGCGATTCGATGCAACTCCAGCGCAAACTCGGGTGTTCCGAGGTGACACCCTGGAGTAGCCAAGGGCTCGCCTCCTCGAGAGAGAGGATTCGATACGCCTGCGCGAGGCGTTTCTTGCCGACCAGATCGCTGGCGGGCCAAGCCGTGACCAGTCGTGCCTTCTGGCGTACTGTGCCGAGCTTCTTCAGGTATTCGATCGTTAGCATCGCCACCGCTGGATCTTGCGAGTGGGGGATCAGATCTGCCATCCCGGGCGCAGCAAAGATCCAGTTTTTCTGCAGGTACAGTTCGAGGAAGGATCGTTGTACTGCCGGTGCGCTCTCGCGACCGAAGGCGGAATCGATGATCCTCGACTGATGTGCATCGGGATCCGGCCCATGAGTGCGCCACCAACCGATGGCAATCCTACGCACCACCTCGTCGGTCGCTTCCATCAGTGCCAGGGAGATCGCTGGATCTGCTTTTTCCTGCAACAACTGCTGTAAAGACTGTAGCACCGAGGTGTCCTTCACCGGTAGATATCCGCCGGGTAGGACCGTGGCATCTGCGGTCGGAAATTCTCCATCGACCTCAGTGACCACGAGCCATGCTCCGCGTTGACCGATGAGGGCACCGATTCCTTCGGTGCCCTCTCCTTCCGGCTCTCTCAACCACCAACTTTCACGACCAGAAACTCGCTGGCGATCAGTGGTGATGTGATAGAGGCGGTCCCTCTCTCCTTCGCGCAGTTCGACCACGGTCCCGTGAAGGACCTGATCCGATCTGTGAAACAGCAGCCAGGGGTCTTCGGCCCCCAATAGCGGTAATCCCAGCAGTGGGCTGCCGACGATGAGTATCATGATCTTGTAGATTGATTTCGGATTCAGCATCTAGGGCTCCAGGGTGGTCCACTCGGCGATGTACGCCTCGTTCAGTTCGTTGAAACGGTAACCCGATTCGCCCTCGACCAGTGCCGAGGTCAGGCCCAGTGCAGAAGACATCACATTCAGTCCCGGTGTGTCGACGTGATAAGCGGTGGTGAAGGGGCCGGTGAAGTCGGCACCCGAGACTCCGCCGAATAACCCGCTGGGTGGGGCTCCATTGGCGCACAGGCCCACCGCATGTCCGATCTCGTGTGCTGCGACCACAGCGACGACCCGACTCCATGCGTCGACGGCGTTCCAGACTCCGTCATAACGCTGATTCTCAGCGCTGCTATTGGCTGGATCGAGGCGCTCAAAGTTTGCTCCCAGTACCACGGCATCGATGGGGTGTTCTCCGACCGCCACTCCCAGTCCCGGGAGCACCTCCTCGAATCGATTCCGAAAGGTCCAGGAGTTCCAGTAGAACTGCACCATGTTGCTGGTGAAGACCCCACGATTGGGGGCTCGTTCATCGTTGGTGTTGCTGTTTCTGAAATCGAAAGAGGCGCGACCCAGTGCATAACTGTTGGAATCGAAGTCGTCTCCGCCGATGCCGAGGGCGCTGGTCGAGTCGACCGGGCTGAGCTGGAATCTCAGTTGTGGTTGTAGGTCTTGCCCATCGAGCAGTGAGCCCTCGCCATAGAGGTGCTGGATTCGCTCGAGGATCGATTGCCTGACCCAAAACTGCACCCTCAGATCACAACCGGCAGCGACTGCAGCGGTGGTGGGTTGATCCGATTGCAGCCCGATCGTTACCAGGTCCTGCTGGTGATCGGCGATCCCATCGGCTCCGGTACTGGAGAAGGGGACCAGGTCTCCTGCGGAGTCCAGTTGCCAACCGATGTTGTAATGATCGCGGGTGAAGTCGATGTGCCAGCGATCCTGCCAGTCGAAGGGCAGGGAAGCGCTGGACGCCGGGTGAACCTGGAACTGGTATTGCTGTGCATCGGCAGGGTTACCCCGCACATCATCGATGACAGCGGTGATGGTGAGGGGGCCCGTGGGCAATGATTGTGCGGCGGAGACTTGCCAGCTCGCCGAACTTCCATCGATGGTGAACAGGTCCGCCAGGTTGGTCCCGGCATCTCGATTGGCCAATGGCTGGTCCGCCACGATCGATAAGGTTTGCGGATCGGCGGCGGCTCCTCCAGCTCCTGCGCTCCAGCGGACCTGTAACAGTGTTCCGATGGCGGGAATCGACAGGGTGAAGGGGATGGTTGAGGCGCTGTTATCGCTGTAAGGCTCGCTGCCATTGAGGTAGGGGGGGATCTCGCCGATGGTGATCAAGTCGACGGTCGGGGCGATGGTGTTGAGTGCGATGTAGGGACTGACGGCTGAGGACGATCCGCTCGCATCGGAAACCACCACTCGAACCCTGGCGAAGGGACTCACCACTCCGGGAGTATCGATGTGAGAGTTCCAGATCAGCTCGATCTGCGAAACTCCTTTGGTCCCGGGAATCACCACCTCGACATCCGTATCGAGAGTGGCGATGCTCCACGGCTCGTTGCCGCCGAGAGACCATTCGAGGTGGATCGTGAGGTAATCCCCATCCGCATCCGAGATCAGACTGTTGACCGGGATCGGGCCTCCCACGGCACCGGTTGGAATGGTCACCGAATCGACCACCGGAGGAGAGGTCTCTCCGATGGAGAGGGGGTCACTGCGTCGGGTTGCATGAATATGGCCTTCGAGGTCGAGGAGTCGTACCTCGATCAGGATGTCTGCCTGTGGCAGAGTCGTGAGATCTCCGCGGAAGGACCATTCGGTTTGTACCGACTCGAAAGGTGGACTCAATTCGATGACGGCTTCAGTTCCTGAGGCCGGAGTGACGGATTGCCACTGCTGGCCGAGATCGTCGCTGTAAAAGATCCAGGCGTCCCAGGTCCGAGCTGCCGGATCCACCACATCGAACCTAACGGTAGCGGAACTGCTCTGTATTTCGACGGTGAAGTTTTCGATGATCGGGGCAGATGCCTGAGCGATGGCGCTCTTTTTCTGGCAGCCGCAAGCCAGCAATAGCAGGCCGAG
>CAVOEM010000103.1:0-9665 GCA_963694575.1 Planctomycetes bacterium UBA1146
GCTGATCGAACTCGAGGGCCTCACTGGTGAAGTGGAGGAAGCGGCAGGAGCGGTTCGCAGTGCTGTGGTGGGCGAACAGACCATCGGGATCGAGGAAGCACTCGACGAAGAATCGAGAGAGCGACTATGGCGCGGTAGAAAGGGAGCTTTCGGAGCGATGGGGAGAATCGCCAGCGATCTGTATGTTCTCGATGCCGTGGTACCGAGATCCAAACTGTCGCAAGCCATCACCGGAATCCAGCAGATCGGTCGTGACCATGGTGTGGTGTTGAGCAACGTGTTCCACGCCGGCGATGGCAACCTTCATCCCAATATCTCCTTCGACGCCAACATTCCTGAGGAACGGGCCCAGGTTCTGAATGCGGGGGATGCGATCTTGAAGTTGTGCGTGGCCCTGGGGGGCACCTTGTCGGGTGAGCACGGGATCGGTCTGGAAAAGAGAGATCACATGTCGCTGATCTTTTCACCACAACAATTGGAGACACAGAGACTCCTGAGAACTGCTGTCGATCCTCTCGGTCTTGCGAATCCAGGGAAGATACTTCCTGCTGGTCGTGGATGTACCGAGTCTGGATTTCGAAACTCGGATCAGCTGAAGAGAACCGAGTCGATTCTCGGCCTGCCGGAGCAAAAGAAAAGGGGTGTCTCCGGGAAAGAGACACCCCTCTAACAACACCTCCAGGACGGGTCGTGGAGTTTATCTAGCAAGCACCGGTGTAGACGCATTCGGCCAGGGAGTCTGGCGTCGGGTCTTCACCACAAGTATTCGGGCCCGGGGCAGGCGGCGCTGCTCCTCCGGAGAAGAGTGCAGCAAGTCCGAAGATGGCATCTGCGATGTTCACAGCTCCATCATCGTTCTCATCGCAGGCGTCTGGGCATGCGCACGGTGCGCCACCAGAGAACAAGGCTGCCAACAGGTAAATCTCATCGGCAATGTTGAAACCGCCATCCATGTTCTTATCGCCGCGTCGGAATTGAGGCTCCGAGGAGGGGCCTCCACCGAGGACACCAACGTACCGACCGGCAAGATCGACCTGGTCTCCGCCGAATCCACCGAACTCCCAGGATTGGGACAGGACCTTTCCACCGGAGTCGGTGTCGTAGAGGACACCGGTACCGACACCCGCACCAAAGGCCTGCGCATCGGGCTCCCAGACCAGAGCTGAGTTGGGGCCGAGAGAATCCAGGTCGGTGGTTTGAAGTTCATCGGTCCAGTCATTGCCAGTGGCCTGATCCTGGTTGTAGGCGATGTCCAGAAGGTCGCTCACATCGAGTCCCGAGCCAGTATCAAGGCCATCCATGATCAGGAAGTTGTCACCTCCATCAGCGACGGTATCCGAGATTCCGTCGATGAGGTTGAATTCGGTTGCAGCGTCGAAACCCCAGATGTCTCCACCTTCAACATAGATGTGCTTACCTGCGCTTTGAGCGATGACGATGGCAACGCCGTCGGCGGCAGTCAGGGCACGGGCGGCGGGGTAGGTTCCACCGATGTACCAGAGGCGCTCGAGTGAGGCATCTGTGATACAGGGGAGATCCGCGGGTCCGCCGGGAAGAATATCAACCACCAGACCATTTGCTTCAAGGGCGAGTTGCAATGCCGCAGCACTGTCGATTCCAGAGACTGCTTCGCCGATGACGATGATATCGCTGTAGCCACCACCGCCTTGGACATTGACATTTACTTCAGTCACAACACTGGTGCCCTGAGTGGTGCAGTTACCGACGATTTCGTAGACGTGCGGTCCGGGAGGCGCAGCAATGTCGTCATATGCGGTAGTGCCGAAGGGCAGCGCGCTGGCCAGTACCACTCCATCGCGAAGGACGTCGTAGTTACTGAAACCGGCAGGGTTCCAGCCCAGGGCGACATCTCCGGTGCCACAATCGACGATGCCGATCACGCCCGTGAGACCAAAGTCACACAGTTCTTCGATGACCAGGTCGCCGGTCAGGATCGCTCCTGCCTGAGGATCATCCCAGGAACCCAAACGAACGATGTAGGTGGTTCCGGCAGTGCAGGAGAAATTGAGATCGGAACTGACTCCACAGGAGTCTCCGTTACATGCGACATCAATCTTGGTGCCACAAGCACCACTGGCCTCGTAGATGGCTAGATCGGTATCGATGCTGTTGCAGGTCGATATCCTCAGGAAGGCATTGGTGTTCGCCGTGTAGGTGAACCACATGTCACTGTAGAAGCCGCCGAGGAAGCTGCCCGTGCAGTTGCCTCCGGCAACCGGGTCAGGACTATCCGTCATGAACTCCAGATCGAAAGCATTTGCGCCAGAGACTGCAGGGAATGCATCGCAGCACTCATCTCCTGCGACTGGCGGTGGGCAAGGCCCTCCGGTGCACGCAACGATGCAGCTCGCAGTGGTGGTGGAACCACCGGTACAGTCGCCGATGATCTGGTACTCGTTCAATCCCAACGGGGCGTTGAGATCGTCATAGAACAGCGCGTCTCCGGGCAGGGTGTCGAGGACGACACCGTTACGGAGCACCTGGATGCCGCCGCCGTATCCACCGGGAACATTGAGGAATGTGGTCCAGTCCATGGTCACGTCATTGGTGGCGCAATCGATGTTGCAGTTGAACGCATCAAAGGGCAAGCAGCCACAGGAACCGATGCAGGAGACCTGCACGTCGTCGTAGTAAAACTGTCCACCACCGGCGTTGTAGAGGTCGAGGCACTGCATGGATTGCTGACCACCCGCACCGAACCAGACGCCATCGGTGACGATCTGGACGTTGTTGTAGTAGGCCTGGTACAGATTGGCATCCAGATCCACGTCAACGCGCACTTCGGTCCAGGCATCGTAAACCAGCGGCGCATCGCCAAAGGTTCCGCCGCCACCGCTGATGTTATCGGCATTGCACACGCCCGTGGCATCGGACATGTGAATCTGTCCGGACCAGTCGTAGCCGGAGCCGCTACCGTCATAAGTGTTCATCAAGATGAAGTAGTAATCTCCGGCCTGACCCGAAGGAATATACACGTTTGACGTGAAGGAGAATGCGCCAGAGGTCAGTCCTCCGAAGATTCGAACCACATCGTCGGCTGGGGTCAGCTCGATACAACGATCTCCACCAACGGTGGAGTTGTAGGTGTCCACTACATCGGAATCGACACCCGCGGCACCGTCCCAGGTATCCCAGGACCCTTGTCCTGCGATTCCCGATCCGACCGCATAGCTTTCGAAGTCATCAAAATCGAGCAGTTGCGCATGAACTGCTGGAGTGCAAAAGATTGCCAGTCCCAGGCATACCGTTGCCAGAGCCGGCAAATTGCGAATCCTCATCGTGAGTCTCCTTTCAGGAGATGGAAGCAGGGGAAGTCCCCCTCTTGGATGTAAGAATGTGCACTCCGACGGAAAGCAAGGCGATCCTGCCGCTGGAGGCTTGAATCACAGAGCATGTCTGCCGGAAGAGATCCCAAATTTTTATCGTTAACGCAGAACCCAAGTGTCGGAAGCCAAGCAAGATTGCATCCAGAACAGGTGATTCACCTGCGCCTGATGGGGAATCCTGATCCAATCCGACGTTGACTCCATCTTATGGGATGCAGGGGAAGTGGACAACTCGGCCAATGGGAACCGTCCCAACCCAGCAAAATTTCCCTAATCGTCGCAGAGATTAGGGTTTAGGCTCCGACCAGAGACCTTCCAGGCTGCATATATTTGGATTCAAGATGGTCAAGAGAGTGCCGAAAGTCCACCGATCGACAGGCGTGGAAGGGGTAGGAATGGCGAGTTGCGATTGGACCCGGAGTTACGGAAGCGGCAGTCGAGGCCTGTCATCGACGGAAGCCCACCACTCATTTCCCTCATCATCCCCCTCATCATCGACCGGCGTTCTCTCCGATCAGATTGAAAACCTCGATGCCGCAGAGATGGTCGCGACGGTCGGGGCAGCGACTTCGGTGAAGTTTCTCCGGGAAGAGGTGCAGAAGGAGGGACTCATCGTCAGTGGAGTGCTTCCCGATGAGGAGGGCACCGTCGGAGGGCTCTTCAGCGATCCCAGAGAAGGGCCCGCAGACTCTTGCACCGGGAGGTTCCGAGACCATGTGCTCGGAATCGAAGGGGTTCGTGGAGATGGTGGTCCCATCTTATCGGGGGGAAGGGTAGTGAAGAATGTCACTGGATATGACCTGACCCGTTTGTTGGGGGGGGCGATGGGGGCACTGGGAGTGGTCACCCGACTTCATCTGCGGCTGGAATCGGCTCCTCCCTGCTGGAACATCATCCGTTGGGAGTTCCACAACGATGAGCAGTGCTGGAAGCGGCTCGATCGATTGAGGTCGTTGCCTTTTGAGCCTCACTTGATCTGCATCGAACCGCAACAGCAGCAGGTGGTCATCTTGCTCTCGGGCACTGATCGCAGTGTGGAAGAAAAGAAGGAACTCATCGTGGATCTCTCCAGCGAGGCGACCTCTCGGCAGATCGATGGAGAGGAACAGGTGGCGATCCATGCTCGGATGAGAGCGGACCGGGGACAGGCACTACGGGTGCGAGCTCGCTGGCAAGACTGGAGAACGCTGCTCTCCACTGCGGGAGGAGGGTGGAAAGCAGTCTTTCCTGCTGCTGGATTTGGACTGCTGCAAGGGTGGCAGCGAGGGGACTCGCTCGACCAGATGATCGAGCAGGTTCAGCAACTGGAGGGAAGGGTGACCGCAGAGGATCTTCAAGCAGAGAAGAGATCGGGGATTCCCCTCGTCGCTGCAGATCCCAGCGATGTCCTGACGCGAAAGTTGCGGAGGAACTGGGATCCACAGAAAAATCTTGATTGGCATGGGGACCGGGAATGAAGAGTCCGTTCAGCGAAATTCCAGCGCTCAAGGATTGCGTTCACTGTGGTCTGTGTCTTCCAGAATGCCCCACCTATCTGGCCACAGGAAGGGAGGCGGAGTCTCCCAGGGGGAGAATCGCTGCCCTTCGAGCAGTGGTCGAGGATCGTTCCCAAGTCAGCGATGCGATCCACGATGGTCTGGAAAGTTGTCTCGTCTGTCGTGCTTGTGAAAGTGCCTGCCCCTCGGGTATCTCGATGGAACAGCTGATGGCCAGCTATCGCCAGCAGAGTCGCCGGGAGAGATCCGACTTTCCGGCGCGAGCGGAGTCGTGGCTCCTGAGAGAAGTGATTCCACATCCAGGGCGACTTTCTGCACTGGTGAGCGGGTTGAGATGGATCGCCCCGTGGCTGAGGTGGCTTCCATTCGCCAGGGAGTTGCCGTCTGCTGAGCGCTTACGCCCTGCTCCTGAAGTACCCGCAGTGATGGAAGCGGTCGGAAGTTGTCGGGGAACCGTATCACTGCTGAGAGGCTGTGTAGCGGACCGAATTTTTCGGGCAGAGACTCATCTGTCTGCCCGGTTACTGACTGAAGCGGGTTGGAAGGTCGTCATCCCCGAGGCCGGCTGTTGCGGTGCATTACATCATCATGCAGGGATGATCGAAGACTCCCGGGATCATATGCGCCTGCGCTGGAGAGACCTGGCATCTGGAGGAGTGGATCATGTGGTCATCGAATCTGCGGGTTGTGCTGCACATTTGAATTCCACCAGCGGTCATGAAGCGGGATTTATCACCGACACTGCGACGCTGTTAGCACGAGGCGGCAACTTTATCATCCAACAGAAACTGTCGGGAAGATCTGTCCTCTCGCTGGCTTGCCACCAGCAGCATTCATCACTCGATTTCGATGAAGGAACAGAATTACTGGAGAGCTGCCTGGAAGAACAGATCCAGTTACCGGCACCAGAGCATTGCTGTGGAGCTGCCGGAATGTACATGCTTCGACGGCACGAGCTCTCGCGCTCGATCGGAAAAGTGGCTCGCGATCGGTTTGTTTCCTCGAAAGCAGATCAAATTGTCAGTGGAAATCCGGGATGCATGCTGCGTTGGGAAAGCTTATTGGGAGTCAAGAAGGTCATCTCGCCGGTGCGATTGCTCGCCCATGCAGGGGGACTGGAGAGCATTTGAGCAGATGCGGGATAATTTGATGTGGATGTGGCATGATCAATACCATGAAGGAAATCGGCCTTTCCTTTACCTCTCTTAACTTCGAGTGCGCGGATGAGAGTTCTGGGAACTCGGTCTTCTCGAATCGACAGAAGAAATGGTCGCCAAGATGTTGATCACCAAAACCATGTTCCTGTTCTTGCTGGGTGTGGCCCTCCTGGCAATTGGTGGTGAATCAATGAGGGGGTGGATCTTCACCCCTCCTGCCGACGCTGCCCCCAACCCGACTCTCTGGTCCATGAGTTTGCAGGTGCTCAACATCATCGTGTACGCAGGAGCTGGATCGATATTCCTCTATGTCTCTATTTTCAGATCCGATCTTCTCATCCAGCAGCCAGATGATGTCGTCGAGCAGGAATCGGAAGAGCAGGAATCGGAAGTGCGGGATGTTCCGATGGTAGAGGTTCATGGAGTGTCCATTTCAGAATCGATTCTCCTGGAGATGAAGGAAGCGAATCATTCCGATGAGATCCTGATCAACATCGCGAATGATTATGACAACTTTGAATCCTCTGCATCCGCAATGCTGATTCTGGCAGATCCCGATCGTGGAGATGCCGAACTGATAGGCCTGGTCCTCACGGAACATACACCGGTGATATGGGACCAACTCGCGGTGAGAGCGATCTTGATTCGTGATTCCGGCATCACGCTGAGTGAGAGTCTGAAGTTGTTCCCCTGGCCTTCCGATGAGGGAATACGCCAGATCATCGGCGAACTCCTGGACGTGGTTTACCGAAGGTCTTCTCGAGAAACAGAAGCGAAAATTGTCGCAGAGTGGATCCAGTCATGGGATGTAGACTCAGGTCCGGCATTGACAATTATGGCTACATTTCTGGATGACGATTTCCTGAAAGAATTGAGTGATCAGATGAATGAAGGCAAGGAATCGTCTTTGAACTCGGTGACGAGCCCCTGGACTACCGACGAAATCGAGAAGCACCAGAAGGAGTGTATCGAACTGCCGGGGTTCAAGGAGTACAAGGATGGGATCCTCAAGCGCCTCGAAGAAGAAGCCCCCAGGTCGCTGTTACTGGTCGGGCCCAGGGGCGCAGGCAAGGAAACTTTGATCTGCAAGATCCTCGCCGATCTGGGGGCAGATGGCTGGAGCATCGTCGAAGCGTCCGCTCAGGAGTTGGTCGCAGGGATGATGTATGTAGGTCAGATGGAAGAACGCTGGACCGGGCTGGTCAATCAGCTTTCTGCCAAAAAAACCATCCTCTTCATCCCGGATTTCATCGAGATGGAATCAGCGGGACGACACATGAATAACCCCGTCAGCCTGCTCGATCGGATGATCATCGAGATCAGAAAGAAGAGATTGATCACGGTTGGAATTGTAGAAGGGGCTGAAATCGAGACCCTGCTGCGTAAGAACCGAACCATCAGAACGGCGTTCGACCTGGTCGAGGTGAAAGCACCTGGCATCGCTGAGACAGTGGAGGGGCTGAAAGTCCTGGTGCGACAGCACTGCAATTACAAGGACACGAAGATTGAAGTTTCCGATGACATTCTCAAGAAGATCGTCACCCTGTCTCAGCAGTACCTCACATCTCAGGCTGTTTTTGGATCTTCTTTTGATCTGTTCAAGTCGATCATGGAAAGAAAGAGGCAGGCAGGGCAGTCGAAGATCGAGTATTCCGACGCGGTGAGCGCGATCACCGAACGCTCAGGAATGCCCAGTGTGATCGTCGATGATGAAGAGATGTTGGATCCTGATCAGGTGATGTCTTTCTTTCGGGAGAGAATCATTGGCCAAGATGAGGCGATCCAGTGCATGGCGGACAGGATCACCTTGCTCAAGGCGGGTCTCACCGATCCGGGACGGCCGCTGGGCGTGTTTTTCTTTGCCGGGCCGACAGGAACGGGCAAGACAGAGAGCGCCAAGGTACTTGCCGAGTACCTGTTTGGATCGAAGGAACGGCTCGAGCGGATCGATATGAGCGAACTGCAGACTGCAGGAGACCTGGGGAGGCTGGTCGGATCATCCGATGATGGCCACCACGGGTCGCATCACAGTCTGCTGGATGCCATCCGCAGGCAGCCGTTTTGTGTGGTTCTTCTCGATGAGTTCGAAAAGGCGCATCCGCAGGTCTGGGACATGTTCTTGCAGGCCTTCGATGACGCACGGATGACCGATACCCGTGGACAAACGGTCGATCTCCGTCATGTGGTCTTCATCATGACCAGTAATGTTGGGGCGAGGGAAGCTGCGCAGGGGGCATTCGGATTCAATCCAGACTCGGGCAAGGAAAACCTCTACGAGAGAGCTCTACGAGAGACATTTCGACCCGAGTTTCTCAATCGAATCGATCATGTGGTGACCTTCCGTCCCTTCTCCCGTTCGGAACAACGTGCGCTGCTGGAAATGGAACTGAAGAGAGTTCTATCGCGACGTGGGCTGAGGGATCGACCGTGGGCAGTGGAATGGGAAGAGTCTGCGATCGATTTCCTGCTGTCGCGAGGATTGACCTCACAACTAGGAGCGCGCCCGCTCCGCCGTGCGGTGGAAAAACATGCACTGACGCCCATCGCGCAGGAGATGTTGCTCCACGACATCCCGAAAGAAGATCAGTTCCTGTTCGTGCGTAGCAACGGAGAAAAGATTGAGGTCGATTTTGTCGATCCAGATGTGCCGGATCCGGAGGAGCAGGAAGCGGAGTTGTCTCCGGTGGATATCACCAGTGGTGATCTTCGCATCGGCGCCGAGGCCGTGGCGAGAGTTGCATTGCGTGGTTCGGGACGACTGGAAGAGGTGTTGATTCTCGCCGAACGGGTCGAGGAGCTGGAAGGCCGGATCGAGTCGGATCCGTGGGGGATGGCCAAGAAGGAGGACCTTGAACGGATGTCTGCCGCAGACTTCTGGAACTCCAATGAACGACTGCCGGTGCTGGCTTCGTCAGAACTGAGGGACCGTATCGATTCCGGCACCTGTACTGCACGGTCGTTGCTCGATCGCCTCGGAGGTGACGCAGAGAATTCCAGAGATCGATATCCTCCCGAGCTGATTCGTCGGCTCGCGATGCAGATTCACCTGCTCGAGAGCGCACTCCAGGTACTGGATGACGAATTGCCGCAAGACGCCTTCATCCGGATCAGTCCGGTCCAGCGAGATCGAGAATCGGTGAAGGATGGGGCGGTGTGGTCGGAACAGGTCGTTGAAATGGTCAAGACCTGGGCGAAGAAGAGAAACATGACCCTGATCGAGTTCGACATCTCCTCGGCAGCGGAGGAACCGGAAGGCACCTGGATGGCCGCAGTGACCGGCTTTGCTGCCTATTCACTGCTGGAGCCGCTAACTGGGGTCCACGAACTCGAACGGCCGGAGCAGAGTCGAAATGACCGTCGCCTCCATGCGCGAATCGATGTCGTGCCTCGTCCTCTCGGCCAATCACCCGCAGGGGAGTCGGGAGTGTATCAACAGGCACGAGAGTTGATGAAAGTAGATTCGAAGAGCGCTGAAGTGGTGAGGCGATATCGAATTGGAGAGAACCCGAAACTGGTCGATCTTCGACAGGGCTGGCGTTGCGCTTCTCCGGAAGATGCGTTGGCCGGAGACTTTGACCTGGTCGGAAGTCTGGCGGCACTGAGTCGGTAATAGGAGTCGGTAAGTAGGAGTCGGTAATAGGAGTCGGTAAGTAGGAGTCGGTAAG
>CAVOEM010000104.1:0-9467 GCA_963694575.1 Planctomycetes bacterium UBA1146
ACACCGAAGGGTACGTTCTGCCACTTCATCGATGGTCGCAGCAGCGGCACCAGTACCGTGGATGACCATCGAAGGTTTGAGAACGATCCCCTCGAGCATCACCCCCTGCGCCGAGAGATGAGAGAAGGTTCGTTGCAAGACATCGGTGGTGACCGCTTCGCACGCTTCGATGTCGTGAGTGCCGTCCATCAGGACCTCTGGCTCGACGATGGGAACGATGGAGGCTTCTTGACAGAGAGCGGCATATCGCGCGAGAGCATGGGCATCGGTCTCGACGCTCGCACGGCTCGGCATGCCATCACCAATCGAGATGACTGCACGCCACTTGGCGAATCGGGCACCCAGCTGGAAGTACTCGGAGAGGCGATCTCTCAGGCCATCGAGGCCCTCGGTGACCGTTTCGCCCGGATGTCCGGCGAGCGGCTTGGCTCCACGGTCGACCTTGATCCCCGCGATGATGTCCTTCGATGCGAGCAACTGTGCGAAAGCAGTTCCCTGGTCATCAGATTGGCGAATCGTTTCATCGAACAGGATAACTCCGGAGATGAACTCCTCGATGCCTGGGCTCTGGAAGAACATCTGACGATACACTCGCCGAGTTTCCTCGGAGGATTCGATGCCCAGTGCGGCAAATCTTTTCCCGATGGTGGGGTGGCTCTCATCGGCGGCGAGAACCCCTCTGCCCGGGGCAACCATCCGTCGTGCTGTTTGCTGAAGCAGTGCAATATCCATGTCGGTACCTCCCAGTGGTCCTCGGTCATCGGCATCGTCAGGATGCTCGGATCTGAACCGGAAAATTAACGGATGGATTGCGCTGGTGCCAGCAAAGCACACCCGTGAGGGATAGATTCTGGAGAGGGGCGAGATCGCGAGCAGAAGGCTTTGCCAGCGGCTTTATTCTGGAGAGGCCTTCGAAGAACCAGGTATACGTGGAGCCAGGTCTACCTGGAATCAGGTTATAGTGGGACCCGGATTCCGGGAGCCAAGGATTCCGAGTGCCAAGGTTTCCGAGTGCCAAGGTTTCCGAGTGCCAAGGTTTCCGAGTGCCAAGGTTTCCGAGTGCCAAGGTTTCCGAGTGCCAAGGTTTCCGAGTGCCAGGTCCACCAGGGACTCAGTTCTTGAATTTGGCAGACTTGGCGGCACGGCGGTTACGATTCGCCGGACGCTTGCCGTGGTTGGCCTTTTTGACCTTGCGGTTATTTCTATTGCTCATGTGAGTATCTTATCGAGATGGGTCGGCTCGGGTCAACCAGACCTGGCAGGATCGTTCAAGATCGCCTCAAAAAGCCAGTTTACGCCTTGGTGGGAGATCTTCCAGCAGCCGCTGGATGGTCGCCTCCAGCTGCCGATCGAGCTGTTGCTCCTCGTCCGCCGGAAGGGAGCGGACCACGACATCGGGGATCGCCCCGTTCAGTTCCATGTCGACTCCTCCGGGGATCGTGTACCAGCCGCGGAAGGGGACCCGGATGCGGCTGCCATCGAGCAGCGTCGAACTGCCGGTCGAGATGACACCCCCTGCGGTCTGAACCCCGACCAGCACTCCCCGCCCAAGATTCTTCACGGCATGAGAGAAGATCTCTGCATTGGAGAAGGAATTCTGGTTACAGATCACTGCGATGGGCCGGGTCCACGAGGGAGCCACCAGCCGATCATTGGGATAACCGCGCGATCCGGCACGAGGAATCGTGTAGGCGTGCGGGGTCCGGGTCAGTGCCGCCAGCAGCAAGTCGGTGGTCCAGCCACCGCCATTCTCCCGCACATCGATGATCAACCCCTCCTTGCCATGCCCCGCCTCGTAGAGTTGCACCGAGAAGCGGTCGAGGCTGCTCTGGTTCATCCCCTGGATGTGAAGGTAACCGAGTCGATTCTGACTGAGGCGACCGACCTGTTCACGCCGCTGGCGCTGCCAGTCCTTGTAGAGCAAGGTTCGCAGGACATTGTTCGAGATGGGGCGGATCACGATGCGCCGCTCCGGTTGTCCCTCGCGAGCGATCGTCATCGCCACACGAGAACCGACCTTCCCCTCGAGAGGGATCGAGAGATTGTCGCCGGCATGAATCGGCTCTCCATCGATGGAGATCAATTCGTCTCCGATGTGGAGATCGAGTTCCTTCGCTGCTGCGGGAGTACCCGGCAAGATCGATTCAATCCGGTAGCGATCGGATCGGTGGTTCGGCTCGAGCCTCCAGCCCGGCACACCGGTGGCTCGGATCGTCTTGGACCAGCTCTTTGCAGGGGTGAAACGCTGATGAGAAGAGTTCAACTCACCGATCATGCGGTTGATGATGGAGGCGAACTCGGTGGGATCGCGACGAGCCACTGCGATCTCACGGTATCGATCGCCGAGTGCCTGCCAGTCGAGACCCTTCATCTTCGGGTCGTAAAATCGATCCCGCATCGTCGCCCACGCCTCATCAAATACTGCACGGCGGCGAGCCAGCATGTCGACCGGGAATTTCCGAGCGAAGGAGAGCGCGACGCTGCTCCCGGAAGCGGTGACCGTGGTCGGGACCCCCGCCACGATGCGAAGCATCTTCTTGCTCTTTCGATTCCACTCGACGATGGCAGAGGAACCGGCGGCGAGCTTCTTGGCGGAGCCGTCCTGGGGAATCGAGAGGGAGTACAGTGCCGCAGATCCTTCATGGGATGAGTTGAAGATGACCTTCTTCGAGTCGAGGCTCCAGATGGGGGATCCGACCGATTTGTCCGATGCAAAGGCGCGCTGGAAGCGGTTACGGATCCCATCGAGGTCGATTTGCACCTCGACCTTTTTCAGCGGATCCTTGGCAGGCTTTGCAGTCTTCGGGTCGGGCTTGTCATCGTCGGCGAGCGCGGAACCGGGTGCCGCCGATTTCGGCGCATCCGAATTGGGCTCGTCTGATTTTGGCGGATCCAGTTTCGGGGCATCGTTTTTCGGTGCCGCAGATTTGGGTTCCTCGGGTGGGTCATCGCCGAGAATTCGGTCCTCACTAGTCTGCTGGTGATCCTGCTTGCGCAGCCACACCCACCACAGATCTCCGCCCTTCTCGTCTCGCTGGGAGACAAAGCAGAGTTTGCGGCCATCGGGGCTCCACGCGGGATTCAGGTCGGGGCGAGGATTGGCACTGAGGTTGAAGGGGAACATCGTCGCGTCACTTCGCACCAGCCACACATCTCGATTGAAATCTTGATCGAGGGTGGAGTAGGCGATCCATTGGCTATCGGGGGACCAGCGAAACTCCACCGGTGCCCAGCCGCTGTGAAGGAGGCGGAAGTTCCCTCCATCCAGATCCTGGACCGCCAGGTCGCCATCGCCGTGCAAGAAGGCGATCTGTTGACCGTCGGGGGAGAGGCTTGGAGAGCGTCGACGCACCTCGGGCCCGGGGAAGCGAGTGACCTCGGTGGTCAGGCAGCGGTCGAGACGAGGTTCACCCGCTTCGCTGCTGCGGACGGTGTAGAGGTCCTCGGAGCCACTTCGACGGCTCACGAACAACAGTTCCTTTGCGCCGGGCAACCACACCGGGTCGTCATCTCTGGCGGGGTGGGCATCGACGCGATTGGCGGGAAGACCCTTCTCGGTTCGCCTCACCAGCAGATCGCCCTGGCAACCGAAGGCGACCTGTTTACCGTCGGGAGAGAGGGAGGCGGAGGTGGCGCTGGAAAAGTTCAGATCCTCGACTCCGGTGGCGGGCAAGTCCTCGGCAGCCAGGAATTCGAGCGGAATGATCTGGCCACTCGATCGATTCAATTTCCAGCAATGGAACCCCTGTTCGAAGATCACGATGTTGCCATCATCACTGACACTGGGAAATCGCACAGAATCCTGCTCGAAGGAGGTCCAGACCCGTCGATTTCGATTCTCGATGTCACGTTCGACCAGTTGCCCACGACCATCGATATCCTCGACCATCAGGAACCGTTGGTTGTCGATCCACACCGGGGAGGTGTGGGGGATTCCAGCCGGGGTGAGTGGACGCCAATCACCACTCTTGAAGTGGTAAAGCCAGATCTGCCCCGACTGCGATCCGCGATAGCCCTGGCGAGTCCAGTTTGTCCCCTCTCGCTGGGTCAACAGGTGCTGACCATCGGGAGAGTAGCGGGCGAGGGACGATGCTGCGAGGGTCAGGCGGCTCGGTTCCTCGGGGGCAGATCCGGCCGGGGGGATCGCCATCCGATACAACCGTGCGCCCTTCTTCCAGCCGTCGATGCGATCACTACTGAAGATCAGTTCCGAGCCATCCGGGGACAAGTCGCATGGCAAATCGGTGCCGCTCCACCAGGTCAAGCGGCGAGCGCGACCCCCTTCCGTGGGAATCTGCCACAGATCGGAACTGCCCCCGCGCGCTGAGGCGAAGACGATCGACTCGCCATCGGAACTCCAGCGTGGCAAGGACTCCCAGGCGGGGTGGTCGGTGAGACGGCGAGCGGCTCCTCCATCACTGGGGGCGGTCCATAGCGATCCCTCCCAGGTGAAAGCGATCGTTGCGCCATCGGGAGAAACTTCCGGCTGAAAGGGCCAGAGCATCGGCTCGGCGGCGAGGGAAGGGGACTCGCCGGGGGATGTGGGTAAGGATGTGGGTAAGGATGTGGGTAAGGATGATGAGAGGGCCACCTGGCTCATCAGCAGGATCCACAGGAGGCGGGTCAAGGGGGGCCGAAGCATCATCGAGATACCTTCTCCAGATCAGGGTTGGTGTGCCGCTGGAGTGTGTCTTGTCGATCGATCGGAGGCAAGCGTGGCCTTGACGCTGGCGAGGTCACAGGTCAGTCTCGTGGCGCAGCAAGGGAGGGGAACTGATGAATAGTGCTGACGAGGCCGGCTCCAGTCCGGATGAATTTGCCGGCGAGAGTGCGCTGCTACAGCGATTTCCCGCCTCTAACTTGCAGGTTCTGGCTCACTTCTACCGTGGTGAACTTTCTCGGGCGAACGTCTGGCGCCAGCGGATGGATGCCACGACACACTGGGCCGTGCTCTCGACGATGGCAGTGGTCTCACTGGCCTATTCATCGAAGGACGCCTCGATCCTGTTGATGCCATTCTGCTGCATGCTGCTCTACTTGCTGTTGCACATCGAGGCGCGTCGCTATCGCTACTTCGATGTCTGGCGCATGAGAGTGCGAATGCTCGAGGTGCACCTGATGGTTCCGGCACTGCTGCAGAGCGAGAATCTGGTCGAGGGCAACTGGCGAGAGATGCTGTGCAACGATCTACTGGCTCCCAACTACAAGATGTCGAGAATGGAGGCGCTCGGGCGCCGCTTGCAGCGAACTTACATCTGGCTCTTTCTCATCGTGCTGGGCACTTGGTTGATGCTGGCGTGGGAACGGGCACCGAGTCACGGCACCTTCGAGGAGATTCTCAAGCAGGCGTTTGAAGCCGGCAGCATCCCACCGGGATATCTGCTGATTGCGATGTCGCTCTTCTATCTGTATCTGCTCGTGGTGCTGCTGGCGACCGGACCGAAGCGAGCAACCGAGATCCGACGCAAGGATCCCAAGTTGCCCAACTGGCCCATCTGATCTAGCGATCCTGCGACGGCGGGGCCGGTGGCGGGGCCGGTGGCGGGGCCGGTGGCGAGGGCACCGGGCGAGCGTCAAATTCTTCGAGCAGTGCCCGGGCCTGGCTGGCGACCTCACTCCCTTGCAGGCGCCCGACCAGCACTCTCGCCTGGGCCACCTTGCCGGCAGTGAGCAAGGTCTGGATGGTCGCCAGCGGTGGGCGCGGATCTTCCGGGCGCTCTCCCCCGGCCTTATCAAACCAGCGCAGCGCTTCCGACAGCGCACCCAGCTGTCCGTGAGTGCGTCCCAGTTCCATCATCAGATCGAAGTTGCTCGGCTCGGTCGCCCATCGCTCCTTCAGCATGGCGATGCGAGAGCGCCCCTCGAGGATGGTCTGGTAGCGGAGCATCGCTTGACGGGCATCTTCGACTCGTCCCAGATTCCTCAGTGCCAGCGCACGGTTGTAGGCGCCGCCATGATGAAGTGGATCTCGTTCGATGATCTGCTCCAGCATCGACAACGCCTCTTGCGGTTTCGCGGGCAACAGTAGTAGTGCCAGTCGATAGCGGGCCCGATCGAATCGAGGATCCAGTTTCAATGCCTGCTGATAGAGACCCATCGCTTGCTCGATGTCGCCGAGACTTTGCCAGGAGAGACCCGCTCCGAAGTGGCCACGCGTGCGATGGGCAGTTTCCGGCCGTTGCTGCATCCGTTCAAACTCGACCAGAGCTTCCCGATCGCGCCCCAGTTGCTGGAGCGCTCGACCCAGGTTGAACAACTGCCCGTGCTTTGCGGGATCGAGTTCGAGTCCGTTGCGGAACGCATCCACGGCCAGTTCAAAGCGTTCGGTGGCGTAGTAGGCTTCTCCCTCCAGCAGTGCCAACCCGCCATCGTCGGCGTGTTCCTTGCGCAAGGCGAGGATGCGCTGCAAGGCGGGTTGCGCCCGTCCTTCGAGGATTTGCGATCGTAGTTGTTTGCGTACGGTCGGGAGATCGACGACTTGCGGACCCTCGCCGGCCATCGCCTGTTGAGGCGTTCCCAGCAGCAGCAAGCAGAGCAGGGCCATCGTCCAGCGGGTATCGAGTAGGGCAGTGGGCCGCAATGCCGACCAGCGTCGGCACAGCCCGTCGAGGAGACGCGGCAGCAACTCACTCGGATGGATGGCGGTTCCTGTCATCATGTGGACATTGTAGCGGCCGGAAAATATCTTCACAGCAACAGTCCTGGGGCGTTCCATCGGACAGGAAATCCGCTATTTTATCGCCATGGCAGGATTATTAGCACTTCTCTCCCCGGCGAAGACCCTCGATATGGAAGCGACCCACGACTCGCTTTCGCCCGAGACTTCTCGTACCCGTCTGCTTTCGGGGACCCGTCAACTGGCGGCTCATCTGCAGGATTACTCTCCCCAGCGTCTCTCGACCCTGATGAAGATATCGGACGATCTGGCGCGTCAGAATGTCGATCGGTGGCAGAAATTTGGTCGTCGCGGCAACCGTAAGGGACCGGCGGCCATCTGCTTTCGTGGGGATGTCTACCAGGGCCTCGAGGCGTGGACGATGAAGGCGACCGCGCTGAAGTGGGCCCAGCAACGACTGCGCATCCTCAGTGGCCTGTACGGATTGCTGCGGCCGCTCGACACGATCCAGCCGTACCGGCTGGAGATGGGCACCCGGTTGAAAACCGACCAGGGTGGCGATCTTTACAGCTTCTGGGGCGATCAGATTCACCGATTGCTGCGCAAGGATCTGGCCGACTGTCGGGCTACAGCACTGGTCAACCTGGCCAGCGCCGAGTATTCGAAGGCGGCGCAACTGAAACGACTCGATGTGCCGGTGATCGCCGTCAAGTTCCTCCAGGTCGATCGAGGCGAGGCGAAGTTCATCAGTTTCTACGGCAAGCGCGCACGAGGATTGATGGCACGCTGGATGGCAGACCACCGACCGAAGAGCATCGCCGATCTGGCTGATTTCGACAGCGAGGGCTATCGCTTCGACCAGAGCAGCAGCAGCGACTCGACGCTGGTCTTCACCCGCCCCAAACCGGCCCCGGTATCGTCGAAGGCTGTATAACTACTGGTAAATTGGTGTTCGGAAACTTGACTGAAATAGTGACTCTCTGACGACGAAAACCATATGGGATCACAGCAGACCAGAACGGGCGCTGATCATTTCAGTCCAGAGTGGAATTGAAGTTTGATCGATCAGGTTGCCCTATTCGGGAACTTTGCTCCTGAAATCGGACACCACCGGATAGTGATCAGATATTGCCGGCCCATTGAACGGTTCGGGGATGATGACTCTGGACGCTTGGACAGTTTTGAACAGAGTCGGGTCGGTCAAGATGAAGTCGATTCGCTGCCCGGTTTTTGAAGGATCGCCGTAGGTGGTTCTGGCAGCAGTAGTTTTTGCCAGCAGGTTCCTGCTGGAGTCGATGAGCTCCGCTTTGAAAAAGGTATCCATCACCTGGAAATCAAAGTTGCCGTCTCGCAGGTTATTCAGGCCATGCTTGGTGTCGCTGTCCTTGTAATTCTTGAGCAACTGGGGTTGAGCATTCAGTAGTTCCTCGTCGTCTTGGCTGTGGGCGTTAAAATCACCAGCCACGATGACCTTCTTCTTTTGCTTCAGCAGGGGGATGATCTTTTTGGTCAGGACACCCGCCTCGCGCTGGCGCTTGTCATGTCCAAAAGGATGCAGGTGGATGGAAAAGACGTGGATTTCTTTGATGACGACATGGAGATAGCCATGCCCCTCATCGGTGACGACCTTTTCGACAACCTGGATCGGCCAGCGTGAGGTGACTCCGACAGAGTATCCTTTGGTCTTCTGTAACGAGCTGTGTGGATGCCCCCAGCTCTCTGCCAGCGACTGCAGTAGATCCGGCTGAATGTCTACCAGCTCCTGCAGCACCGTGATGTCGGGCGTTTCATTTTTGATGAGCTGGATGCCTCTGGCCTTGGCCTTCTGTTCATTGAAGGTGAACCAGGTGTTGTAGGTCAAAACACGAAGTGTCGCGGGATGGGGATCCTCTATCTTTGCTGGGATCGACCCTGCGGTTAGAAAAGTCAGGGTTCCAGAACAAACCGTCAGTGCTACAAGAAAGAGAGACAGTTTTTTCATCACTGCTCGATTCGTTGCAGTTGACTCCGGAAAGCGGGTCTTTGAGAAAAAAATGGTGGGCGATGAGGGACTCGAACCCCCGACCCCCTCGGTGTAAACGAGGTGCTCTAGCCAACTGAGCTAATCGCCCACGGCGCAGATTCTACCCTGAGAAATTCCGATGTGGTAGATCTCGTCACGGATGCAGCGTTTCTGGCAACACGGCTTGGACCTCTGACTCAAGGGTCAGCGGTACCCGCCGTGTTTCTGATGGTGCCGCTGCTGCGAGGAGCGGGAGTGATTCAGTTGCCGTATATTCTTCTGTCCGATGCGGCTCAGGAACCGGATACAAGGTTCAACACCAACCCACGAAAGGGGTCTGACATGACTGACGACAAGGATCGAAAGATACTCTCCGACGAGGAGATGGAAGATGTTGCGGGGGGAGCAGTTGCTGCGGAAGCGATTCTAACCGGGGACATCGCCATTGAGAGCGACAATAGCATTAGCAAGGGCGGCGGCACTCGCAAGAAGAAGCAAGCGGTTGCCGCTGAGGCTATTCTCATCAGTGCCTTGTGTGAGTAGGGAGAGGGTCGGTAGACGCGCAACTCGTTGATATCCGTCTGGAAACGTTCAGAAAGGGATAATCACCGCATCGACACCACTACTCGTCTTCACGGGCGAAGTGATCTCGTAACTGGTGGAACGCTTCACGCAACACGGATTGGATCTCTGACTCACGAGTCAGTGGTGCCAGCCGTGTTTCTGATGGTGCCGGATGCCGTGACCAACGGGGCTGCCTGGTGGTCGTATTTGTTGCTGCAGCGGTTATCCTGAACGGGTCAACGAAACTCAAGAAGGGAGGTCGATATGACCGACGACAAGAAGCAC
>CAVOEM010000105.1:0-9465 GCA_963694575.1 Planctomycetes bacterium UBA1146
TTCGGCGCTGGAGGAGCATCGCTGGTGAAGTAGAAGTTAAACAACATCGACCAGCGAAGGGCGTTGGCATTCTGGTTTTCGGCGAAGGTATCGGTCTCCCAGGTGATGCCGATTCCCGGATTGAGCGTCGCAGCCCAATCGGTTCCATCGGTGGGTTCTCCGCTATGCCAAGGGATATCCCTGAAACCATGGCTCAGGATGGTGGCACCGGCCGGGTATGGGATGGTGAAACTGTTGGCGGAACGATCGGAGTACATGTTGTAGACCGCGTACTCGTAGTTGTAGGTGCCATTTCCATTATCAGTGACGTCGTAGCCGACGATGAAGAGCCCCTCGTTGGGGATCTGAACATCGACCAGAGTGACGGAAGGTTGGTTGTCCTGCCACGCCTGGATCCCCGGCTGTTGTTGTTGAGTGGAGCCGACGAAAGAGAGGTTGTGATTTCCCGAGGGTGAGACATTGACTCTCCGGTAGGAGGCGTTGTTGCCCTGGTTGCTAAAGTTGGCATCGTCCTTAGCCACGTACTGGCCACCGACGAAGTAGAGAGCACCGGGATTTCCGACCAGGTCACTCTCTGCAACCTGCATCCGTCTACAGATGGTTCCCTCACCCGGTGGGCAGGGGGGTGCATTGTAGGGGTAGGGGAAGATGCCCGTGTAAGCATTGACCTGTGAGCGGGGACCCAGATTGCTTTGGTTGCCGTTGAGTCCCGCAGAGTACGGATCTGCACATCCTGGAAGGAGGAAAGTGAGGCAACCCCCTCCACCGGGGCAGCCCGGGCAGAGTCCGGTGTTCTGCAGTGCGCAGAATCCATGTTTCAGCCATGAGGTGCCGATCATTGAAAAGCGACCCTCATGAAGCATCCACATGTCCTGGCCGATCACCGGGTGATCATTATTGTTGGCTTGCCAGTTGAGGTTCGCAGTTCCAATATTGCAAGAGGTGGTGGCCACCGAGTACGCATAAATGCCGGTGCCCGCATTGGTCCCATAACTGTTCGTGCTAGGAAGGTCGCCGACGATCACATCGGGTTGGGCAAAGGCCATCCCCGGATAGAAAACGATCAGAGCCATCAAACTCAAGAATGAACGCACGATACTGTTCCTCTCTGAATTCGAATTGGCTGGAAGCGAGGAGGGAAATTGATTCCGCAGGAGGCTCGCCGTCATGCACGATTCGGATTCTATGGGCTGTTGAAACGAGCGGCTCTCCAGAAGGCCTGGGATGGCCATCTAGTGGAACCCGTCAGTTTTTCTTTCTTTCCATCAAACTCTGGATACACCCGCTATTCTCTCACAGGGAAGCGGATTCGTGAAGTGCTAGATTCGACATTAAGTGTCATCAAATCCCTTGCATCGGGCGCTCCGGGAAACTGAAATTCAGAGGATTGGCCTGAAGGGATCGGGAGTCTCGGATCCCGAAGTCCATTGCTGTGGCCGGGCACCAGGGAAAATTGACCGGAAAGTCAGGGTCGGTGAAGAGCATCGAGCAACAGTGTTCAACGTGGCAAGTGGCGATGCCGGTGGGGATTGCCACCACCGTGACGATGTGGAGCGCCGGCTACTGTAGCCGCTTGCCCTTCGTGATGGCGCCACCTTGGCTGCTATTTTTCGCGTTGATCGCGATCCTGATCTTGTCGGGCAGGGTGGCCGCCGGCCGCTGCCGTCAGCGCTGGAGTGCAGCACTTCTCTCCGGCGCGATCACAGGAGTGGTCGATCTGTTGGTGGTCGGATCCTGGCTTTTGCCGGAGGATAGCTCTGCCTTCTCGCTGGTGCTGATGGCCAGCGGTTTCGTGCTGGTTTGCATGGGACTTTCCGCCTGCGGGGCAGCGACCGCCGCCGCCGGGACCTCCACTGGTCGGCGCGGAGTCGAATCGATGACCCGCACCGCTTTCTGGGCGACGCTGATGTTGATCGGCATCGGTGGTTTGGTCACCAGCGAAGAAGCCGGGATGGCGGTACCGGACTGGCCAGGATCCTTTGGCAATAACATGTTCTTGCTGCCCTTGTCGCGGATGACCGGTGGAATCTACTACGAACATGCCCATCGACTGTTCGGTTCGCTGGTCGGGCTGGTGACGCTGTCGACGGCATTCTATTGCTGGAGAGTCGCACCAGATCGAACCCTCAGCGGGCTCGGCCTACTCGCCTCGGTCCAGGTGGTGGTGCAGGGAGTTCTCGGTGGCTATCGAGTGACCGGAGCGGAATCGGTGACGGTGGTCAGTGGCCAGGTCGCAGAATCGGTCGAATCGACCTTCAGTTTGGTCCTTCGGGTGGTCCACGGGGTTCATGGGCAGGTCTTTCTCGCCGTCCTGGCAGTCATGGCCACTCTCGCCTCGTCCGCCTGGAATGACCTTCCGAGGCCGGTTCATCGGCGCTCCTGGCAGCGCTGGAGTGGCTGGCTGGTGCTGCTATTGACGGGACAACTGCTGCTGGGAGCTCTCTCCCGGCATATTTCGCGCTCCTGGGTGATGACCCACCTGGTCACGGGGCTGGTGATGCTGGCGCTGGTGTTCTTCGTTTCTTCTCTGCTGGGCTCCGACACATCGTCAAAATCCCGCACTCGATTGGCTCTGGGACTTGTTTTTGCGACGATTCTGCAGGTGTCGCTGGGATTCATGACTTTGGCCCTGACAGGAACTGAGGTTCGGGCGGCTTCCAGCGGGATCTCGGAGACGCTGACAGCCACCGCTCATCAGACCCTGGGAGGAGTAATCCTATCGCTGGCAGTGGTACTCCATTGTTGGTGTCGAAGGAGTGGCCCACCGGCCAAAGAGGATGCGGCACTCTCCCATGTCGGGTCGCCGTAAGAGTTCAGGGAAATTTGAGAAAATCGTCGGGTTCGTTTGGATATCTCGATCCTCGTTGCTAGTTTGCTTCCGACAAGTGACCTGCAATGAGCAGGTTTTCGTCTCAGCCTGCGGAGGGGAAAAGGACGAAAGATCTAGGATCGGTAGCCAGGGGATTCCCTGCTTATGGATCGTATTTCATCTTCACTTTCACCTCTCCCTGACGATGGCCGAGGCACCGCAGAATAATCGGTGCGTTTTAGAGGGGTCAGGAGGAACTTCAAAACGATGAGCCGTACCCCGATCTTTCCACCGTGGGTGGACTCCCTGGTCAAGTTGCTCGGTGCCGGCGCTGGAGTCACCGGACTCTATCTGGTCCTGATGGTCAACTTCGGCGCTTCGCCCAAAACCCTTAATGCCGGATACATGCCGGAGCAACCGGTTCCATACAGTCATGCTCTGCATGTCGGTGAACTGGGGCTGGATTGCCGATACTGTCACACCACCGTGGAGAGAACCGGATTCGCTGCGGTTCCTCCGACCGAAACCTGCATGAATTGCCACGAGAAGATCGCGCCGAACAGCGTGAAGTTGAGACCGGTTCGCGATTCATTCCGCTCAGGAATGCCGGTGCCGTGGATCAAGGTGCATGACCTCCCCGATCATGTCTACTTCAATCACAGCGCTCATGTGACTCGGGGAGTTTCTTGTGTGGAGTGTCATGGCAGAGTCGACCAGATGGTCGAGGTGGAACAAGTTTCACCACTGAGCATGGGCTGGTGTCTGAATTGTCACCGTGATCCAGCGGCCTACTTGAGGCCGGTCGACAAGGTCACCGATCTCGACTGGGGGTTGGAACGAACCCATGATGAAAAAGCGTTGGCGGGACGGGAACTGATGAAGGGCCTGGGATTACTCGACGCGTTGGACCAACCAACCGTACGGATGTCCCTCATGACGAACTGCTCCACATGTCATCGATAAAAGAAACACAGAAAAACTCCTCCCAGGGAAAGGCGCTCTGGCGCAGCCTGGATGAATTCGCCGATACCGACGAGTTCCGAGCCCTGGTCGAGAAGGAGTTCCCTAATCATGCTCCAGAACTGTTCCATTCCACTTCTCGCCGTCACTTTCTCAAGGTGATGGGCGCCTCCGTGGCGCTGGCGGGTGGATTGGCCGGTTGCCGTTGGCCACAGCAGCAGATCTTGCCGCACACCAGCCGTCCGGAAGGGCGAGACCCTGGTGCCCCGGTCAGTTACGCCTCCTGCTGGGAGCAACAAGAGGTGGCCGAAGGTGTCCTGGTGACCAGTTACGATGGGCGGCCGATCCGCGTCGATGGAAATGGCGACCACCCATCACACCGGGGTTCCACCACTGCCCAGATGCAAGCGAGCGTTCTGGGTATGTATGACCCGGGACGAAGTTCGCAACCGAGCCATGTCACCGCGGATGGCCATGCCTCTGCGGAATGGTTGGGAGCGATCTCGGCACTTCGCAAGGCGGGTCGATCGGGCAAAGTTGCGGTGCTGGCAGCGCCCAGTTCCTCGATGGCTCTGTCGGCGATGCGCAATCGATTGCTGCGAGAGGTGGCCGATTCTTCCTGGCACGAGTGGGCTCCGCTGCATCGTGATTCGGAACGGCTCGGGACTGCTCAACTGTTCGGCAGACCGATGCGTCCCGTGGCGGATCTGTCGGCGGCGCAGGTGTTGGTCTGTCTCGACGCCGATCCCTTGATGAATCATCCGGCCAGCCTCCAGCACAGTAGTGACTGGGCTGCGCTTCGAACCTCCGCCGACGACGACGAGCCGATTCTCAGTCGGGTCTGGTCGGTGGAGAGCACCCTTTCGGTGACCGGTGGGGTGGCGGATGTCCGGATCCCGGCACGTACCGCAGATATCCCACGAATCGCCGCACAACTGGCCGCCGCTACCGGCGTCCAGTTACCCGCGGATGTGGCTGCGGCGGTCGCTTCTGCACCGCCATCTACCGATGATCGAATCGAGCAGATGGCTGCCGACCTCAAGTCTCACCAGGGTTCCTGCCTGTTGATGGCGGGGGACCGGCAACCCGCGGAAGTTCATGCCCTGGTTCACGCCATGAATGTCGCCCTGGGAGCGGTGGGGAAGACCCTCAGCTACGCAGAGGTCGCCCATGGTGAGAGACCTGCTCATATCGATGATCTCCAGCGTCTCGCCGATCGCATCGGCCAGGGGGAAGTAGAGACATTGCTGCTGATCGGGGTCAATCCGGTCTACGACGCTCCCGCCATCGGGAAATCGTGGAAGGATCTGATCGGCCAGGTGCCGCTTTCGATGCACCTCGGACTCTACGACGACGAAACTGCCGGAGTGTGCCAGTGGCATCTCAATCAGACTCACTTCCTTGAAGAGTGGGGGGACGGCCGTAGCTGGGATGGAACGGTGACCTTGCGTCAGCCGCTCATCGCTCCGCTTTATTCTGGCCGCAGTGCACTCGAGGTGATCAGTGCAGTGGTCGATGATGAGGCGAAATCGGGTCACGACATCGTTCGTGGTGTACTTCAGCCGCTAGCGCCGAAGGACTTCGAGTCCTCCTGGAAGAAGTGGCTCCACGACGGCTTCGTAGCCGGCACTGCAAACACCGTGGCCAGCGCGCCCGATGTGACTGGCGGCTGGGGCCCAGCGCTCGAAAGTGCCATGCAAACGGTGAGCGGCAAGGAGATCGTTTTCTTGCCGGACCACTCGCTGTTTGATGGTCGCTACGCCAACAACGGTTGGCTGCAGGAACTTCCCGATCCGATCACCAAGGTCGCTTGGGATAACTGTGCTCTCATTTCACCGGTGCTCGGTTCCGAACTGGGAGTCAAGAACGGTGATTTGATCGATCTCTCCGTCGCTGGAGCAAACCTCTCGATGCCGGCCTTCCTGCTACCAGGACAGAACCGAGACAGCATCGGAGTGGCTCTTGGATATGGCCGATTGATCTCGGATCGAGCGGCCGGGCGACTTTCGAGAAAGCCTTCCCTGTACCAAATTGCGGATGGGGTCGGATTCGACACCTACACCTTGCGAGATGCCGATGCGGTTCGGGCAGGATATGCCTCCGTCAGTGTTTCTCGTGGCGAGGGGAACTACCCCCTGGCGACGACCCAGGACCACAATCCGGTGCGTCCCGAGGATTTCATGGGTGACCTGGAGTTCAATGAGGAACAGCGGAAAATCGGCGAGTTTGTTCGGGTCGTGGATACCGGTTTCAACCCGGATGCCTCCGAGGTAAAGGCGCAGGTCGAAGAAGCTGGCCCGCACCACCCCGATCTCGAGAGCCCCTGGACCGAACACAAGTATCGCGGGCAACGCTGGGCGATGTCGATCGACCTCAACGTCTGCACCGGATGTAGTTCCTGTGTCGTGGCGTGTCAGTCGGAGAACAACATCGCCGTCGTCGGCAAGGATGAACTCGCCTACGGTCGGGAGATGCACTGGATCCGCATCGATCGCTACTTCAGAGGTGACGATGTCGAGAATCCAGAGGTGGTTCACCAGCCTCTCACCTGCAACCAGTGTGAGAATGCCCCCTGTGAACAGGTGTGCCCTGTGGCGGCCACGGTTCACAACGAAGAGGGCCTCAATGATATGGTCTATAATCGGTGCATCGGCACTCGCTACTGCAGCAACAACTGCCCCTACAAGGTGCGCCGCTTCAACTACTTCAACAACACCAAGAATCCCAGTGCCACCGAGCAGATGGGCTACAACCCGGATGTCACCGTGCGGGCGCGGGGTGTCATGGAGAAGTGCACCTACTGCGTGCAGAGAATCAATCGATCGAAGATCAAGGCGCATAACGAAAAGCGCGATCTGGTGGACGGAGATGTGATGCCCGCATGCGCTCAATCCTGTCCCACCCATGCGATCACCTTCGGAGATCTCGCGGATCCGAAGAGTCAGGTCTCGTTGACCCAGAAATCGCACCGTGCTTACAAGATGCTCGCTGAGTTGAATGTCAAACCGCGAACCAGTTTCCTGGCGAAACTGCGTAATCCTGCGCCCCGGGAAGAGGGGTAGCGGTGATAAAACGATTGCTCGCAGCCTTGAGCCCGGTCGTGCGACCCGAATTGACGGGGAATGCGGAGAGCCCGGAGGTCGACAACACGGCCTATTCTCCCGATTCTCGCGTCGATCTGATCACCGGAGCCAACGACAACACCACCATCACCGATAAGGTCTGCTCGATCGTCGAGCAGAAGCCGACCATCGGCTGGTGGGGCTTCTTCCTGCTGGCATTCTCGGTGCTGGGATTACTCGGCATCTTCGTCCCGTTCCTGATCTTCTGGGGAGTGGGAACGTGGGGAGTCAATAATCCGGTCGGCTGGGGTTACGCAATCGTCAACTTCGTCTTCTGGGTTGGGATTGGCCACGCCGGAACATTGATTTCAGCGATCCTTTTCCTGTTCCGCCAGAAGTGGCGTACCTCGATCAACCGTGCTGCAGAGGCGATGACCATCTTTGCGGTGATCTGTGCCGGCATGTTCCCGGGGATTCACGTGGGGCGCGCCTGGTTCGCCTACTGGATGTTCCCGCTGCCCAATCAGATGGAACTGTGGCCCAATTTTCGCAGTCCCTTGATCTGGGATGTGTTCGCCGTTGGAACCTATTTCACGGTTTCGCTGCTGTTCTGGTACATGGGAATGATTCCAGACCTGGCGACCTTGCGCGATCGGGCCAAGCATTCGGTTCGCAAAATTGCCTACGGCGCACTGTCCCTCGGTTGGACCGGTTCCAACCGCCAGTGGCATGTGTACGAACGCTCCTACCTGCTGCTTGCAGCGCTGGCGACTCCGCTGGTGCTCTCTGTCCACTCGGTGGTGTCGTTTGACTTCGCCGTCTCACAGGTACCCGGATGGCATACCACGATCTTTCCGCCGTACTTCGTGGCGGGGGCCATCTTCAGCGGATTTGCGATGGTCCTGACACTTCTGGTTCCGGCCAGGCAGTTGTTCGGGCTCAAGGATGTGATCACTCTCAAGCACCTCGAGAATATGAACAAGATCATCATGCTCACCGGCCTGCTGGTGGGCTACGCCTATTCTCAGGAGTTCTTCATGGCCTGGTACGGTGGCGTGAAGGTGGAGAAATTCGCCTTCATCAACCGAGCCTTCGGGCAGTACGCATGGGCCTACTGGATCATGGTTTCCTGCAATGTGTTGGCTCCGCAGATCTTCTGGTTCAAGAAGATGAGAACCAATATCTGGGTCATGTTCGCGGTCAGTATTTTCGTCAATATAGGAATGTGGTTCGAGAGATTCGTCATCACCGTGACGAGCCTGGCCAACGATTACACATCCAGTGCGTGGGACTACTACAGTCCCAAGCTTGCGGACGTGATGATCATGCTCGGAGCGTTCGGCCTCTTCTTCACCCTTTTCGCCCTGTTCTGTCGCTTCCTTCCCTTCATCGCCATGAGCGAGGTGCGGGGGGTGCTGGCGGATCAGGCTCATTCGAGGGCGGCTGCTTCAGCGCGGCACTCCTCCGAAGCGGCGGCGGATTCCGCTTCCGGAAGTTAGGGGGAGAACTGAGATGAGTGCAGAAATGAACAGTTCGGTGGAGGTGGTCACGATCACCGCAGAAACCGCTACGGATGTGAAGCCGGTGCTGATGTTGGCCGAATTCGAGACTGCGGACCTACTGATGGAAGCGGCCACACGCATCCGCGATGAAGGATTCAAACTGTGGGATTGCCACACTCCTTATCCGGTTCATGGCCTCGATTCAGCGATGGGTATTCGTCCCACCCTGTTGCCGTGGATCGTCCTTTGTGGCGGGTTCACTGGTTTCTGTGGCGGATTGCTGATGCAAGGCTGGATGAATGCGGTGGACTATCCGTTCCTGATCAGCGGCAAGCCCTTCTTCAGTATTCCTGCAAGCATTCCTGTGGCCTTCGAGTTGACCATCTTGCTCAGTGCATTCGGCTCCTTTGGCGGAATGCTCGCGCTGAATGGGTTCCCTCGTTTTTACCGCCCTCACTTTCGCAGTGATCGCTTTCGAAGAGCTACCGCAGATCGTTTCTTCATCAGTATTGAAGGACGTGATCGCCAGTTTGATATCGGTGCAAACTCCAAGCTCCTTCGGGAACTCGGAGCGAATGCCGTGGAAGTGATCGAGGAGTAAAGCCATGGCCTTGCCAAAACATGAAACCAGTGTTCCTGGATGGATCATCGCGGTGATCATCCTGGTGAATCTGGCGTTGTTGGTCCCCCCGATGCTGGTGGCGAAGTCTCGGTATGCGACATCTCGCTCGACCAGGATCCACGTCTTTTACGACATGGATCAGCAGCAAAAATTCAAGGAACAGAGTGCCAACCCGCTCTTTGCCGATGGGCGTTCGATGAGATTGCCGGTCGCAGGGACCGTCGCTCGCGGCGATCTTTCTCAAGATGAGCATTATCGCTGGGGCACTGTCGCAGGGGAATGGGCCACCGAGTTCCCCGAGCAGGTGCCAGTCACTGCTGAGTTACTGCAACGGGGTCAAGATCGCTTCAACATCTACTGTACTCCTTGTCACGGGATCTCCGGACATGGAGACGGAATGATCAGTCGCCGAGCGGAGGTCTCCGACTACGGAGCCTGGCTCGTTTCTGACCTTTCCTCGGAGAAGGGGCTGGCCCATCCGATCGGCGAGATCTTCAACATCACCGGGTA
>CAVOEM010000106.1:0-9336 GCA_963694575.1 Planctomycetes bacterium UBA1146
TCGTCAGTCCTGGCACTCATCCCCACCTCTCCGCTCCGATCTCGATCGAGGAGAATATCCTGATCTACTGCGCCAAGGGGATTCGCTCCTACGACGCAATGCACTGGTTACGGCAGCAGGGCTACCATCGTTGTGCCTCCCTGAGGGGGGGGATCGAGGCGTGGAGGGGCGCCAATCTGCCGCTGGCTGCAGGTCCGGGGAGTGACCATCTCGATCTGGATGATCTGCAACGATACGCCCGCCACCTGACGATTCCAGAGGTGGGGGAAGAGGGGCAATCAAAGCTGCTCGCCGGTCGAGTACTGGTGGTGGGAGGCGGTGGGCTGGGTTCGCCGGCGGCGCTGTATCTCGCAGCCGCGGGAGTCGGTCACATCACCATCGCCGATGATGATGTGGTGGAACTCTCCAATTTACAGCGCCAGGTGCTGTACCGAACCGACGAGATCGGTCACTCCAAGGCAAAAGCGGCCGCCAAGACCCTCTCCGCGTTGAATCCGGCGATCGAGATCGTGGCCTTCCCTTACAGGGTCACTGCTGTTAATGCGCCGGAGCTGATTCGAGATCATCATGTCGTGCTGGATGGCGCGGATAATTTCGAGACTCGATTTCTGATCAACGATCTTTGCGTGGAGCAGCAGACTCCAGTGGTCCATGGCAGCGTCTATCGCTTCGAGGGACAGTTGACCGTCTTCGACCCGGCTCGTGGAGGGCCTTGTCTGAGGTGTCTCCATCCGGAGCCCCCGGCAGAAGGAAGTCACGCCAACTGTGCCGAGGCCGGGGTATTGGGAGTGATGCCGGGGATCATCGGCACCATCCAGGCGGCGGAGACGATCAAGATCTTGCTCGGGCAGGGGGAGTCGATGAGCGGTCGTTTGCTGCTGATCGATGCCTTGAAGGGTTCATTTCGACAGATCAAAATCCCCAGGCGGCCGGATTGTATGCTCTGTGGGCAGTACTAAGGGTAACAATATAGAATGTATACTCAATACTTCGGATAGTTTTGATAATTAGTATATTGCGGGAAGACCATTTAGACAGTTTACTATAGATCTATCCAGAAATGGTCTCGGCTATCAGGTCTCCAAGACAGCGAATCCGGAAACGCTGGCTTGGAGCGAAATTATGAGGAGTGATCTATTGAATACCAGAGTTGCTGTTATCGGCCTTGCCATGCTACTTCTGGGTTCAGGACTCGTTCGGGGTCTCGACGATACGGTCTTCCTCGCAGGGCGTTCCGATTCGGTTCTGTTTGATCCGACCATGAGTATTCAGCCCGGGGGAATCCAGCGCTTCTCCTTCTTCTACAGTGACCCCTCCAGCAACATCCAGGGATTCACCATCACCGCCTGCTTCGACGGCCCACTGGTGGCCTTGCCAGGGACCTTCACCATCGAAGGAACGATCCTCGATGATGTGGATGCCGAGTACATTTCGATGCAAGTGGACAACGATGACAACGATGGAGATGGCCGTGAGATCATCATTGGAGTTCTGGTCGATGCATTGCCTCCATTTAACGGGCAGACCGCACCCCCTACATTTTTCCCGCAGGAGATCGGTAGGTTCGACTTTTATGCGCCAGAGGACATCAACTGTTCTCAGTGCTATCCGATCACATTTTGCAATGAAGTGAACGGGGATGGATCCGTATACCTTTCGAACAAGGTCGTGATCAACAATGAATCGATCGAGCCCGCGGGCTACTACGATGGACAGGTGTGCGCTCCGGCCAACGCTCTGTTTATCCGAGGAGACGCCAACAATGATGGAATCTTCGATGTTGCCGATGCGGTGTTCATGCTCAATTACCTCTTCTTGCACTCAGTTGAGCCGCCCTGCCCCGATGCTGCGGACGCAGACAATGATGGGCTTCTCAATATCACTGACCCTGTATTCATGGTGCTCTACATCTTCGGTCTCGGTGTCGCACCTCCCTATCCGTTCCCCGGTTGCGGGCTGGAGTCCTACCCGGATGTCGATTTCCTGGACTGCCTGGTGCTGAGTCCCGCTTGCCCGGTGTGCCCATGATGAGAAATCAAATCCTCAGGATTCAACTGTTCGTCTTGTTTGCCATGCTGGTAGTCCCTGCTCCTCTGGGAGCGGTCGATCGACTGGTGCCGGCGGTGTACCCGACCATCATGGAGGCGATGGAGATCGCCATCGATGGAGATCGCATCCTGGTCAGTCCGGGATTCTATCCCGGGCACAACGAATTCCTCGGCAAGAAGGTCGAACTGATCGGAGTCGGGGGCGCTACGGAAACGATCCTCGATGGCCTGGGTACCTATAACTGCGTCGTGCGTGTCGACGCACCCGGATCCGGGGCACGAGTCTCTGGATTCACCATCCAGAACGGCTTCGGAACCAGCTGTGGATTACCTCTGGCCTTGTGCGGTGGAGGTATCTTGATCACCGCAGGATCTCCGACCATCGATTCCTGCGTGCTGATCAATAACAGTTCATCGAGGGGCGGGGCACTACACTCGGAACAATCCTCGCCGACCATCGATGGGTGTTATTTCGGCGGGAACTTCGCCTCCCAGGGCGGTGGGATCTCGGTTCATGGTGGAGTGGCCAGTATTTCCAACTGTACGTTTCAAGGGAATGCTGCCTACGGCTGGGGAGGTGGCCTCGCCGCTGATTTCGGTAGCGTGATCATGTCCGATTGCGCGTTCGAAGGGAACACCTCTGAATCGGGAGGAGGGATCTTCATCACGGAATCGATCTCCTCCATCACGGAGTGCTCCTTCATTGGAAACTCCGCAGCGGATGAAGGTGGAGGAGTCTTGCTCGATGAGTTCAGCACCATCGAGATGACCGGCTGTGAGATTGCTACCAATACCGCGCTTCGTGGGGGAGGCCTGGCGGTCACTCATTTCTGCGATGCGTTGATCGAAAATTGCCACATTCATGGAAACACGGCTGCCGAAGACGGTGGTGGCGTCTATTCCTTCGAGTGCTTTGCTCGCTACAAGCGCAATCGGGTAATCAATAACAGTAGCGGACTTCAGGGAGGCGGGTTCTACATCAGGAACTTCGCCGATCCACTCATCGAGAACTGCTTGATCCAGTACAACTTTGCAACCACCTCAGGAGGAGGAGTGGCGTGTGTAGAGGCTGCCTCCGCCAGGATTGTACACTGTACTATCGACAGCAATACGACCGCCGGAGTCGGTGGCGGATTGAGGGCGGAGTACCTGTCCTTTCCGGTCGTGATCAATTCAATCCTCTGGCGAAATGAAGCTTTGAACCAGACGGCAGTGTCCACGGGACCGATGGCAGGCATTTTTCTGGATCACGTCATCATGCAGGGAGCGGATCCGGAAGATCCCCTCGTGATGCAACTGGATCCAGAACTGGATGCTGTCGGGTACCCGGGGCCTTGCTCATCTGCCATCGATGAAGGTACCCAACTGGTCGACAACTTGCCGATGGTCGACATCGATGGGATCGTTCGCCCACAAGGCCGTCGGCGTGATATTGGAGCGTTCGAAACAGCGGGAACGGGGCACTGCTTCATTCGAGGCGACTGCAATAACAATGGCGACCTGGACCTCGCAGATGCCATCTCGGCACTCGATTACTTGTTTTCAGGGGCGCCACTGGCCGGCTGCAGGGATGCTTGTGACTACGATGACGATGATTGGATTTCCATCGCAGATGTGATCAGTGGACTGGTGTACTTCTTTCAGAGTGGATCACCCCCTGCACAGCCGTTTCCCAGCCCAGGCCCGGACACGACATCGTCTCAGACCGAGAGCTGCTGGATACTGGGGCTCTAGGATACTGGGGCTCTAGGCGAGAATTCCCGGGACCAGCTTTCCGCTGACGTCGGTTAATCTGAAATCTCTGCCCTGGTAGGGATAGGTGAGTCGCTCGTGATCGATGCCCATCAGGTGCAGAATCGTCGCCTGCAGATCATGGACCCCGACCGGGTCCTTGACGATCCGATATCCCAGTTCGTCGGTGGCGCCGTGAACATGACCTTTCTTGACACCGCCTCCGGCCATCCACATCGAGTAGCAATGGGGATGATGGTCTCGACCCAGGAACTTGGATCCATTCCTCTCCTCATTCATGGCGGTCCGGCCGAATTCACCGGTCCAGATCACCAGGGTGTCGTCGAGCAGACCTCGTTGTTTCAGATCTTTCAGCAATGCGGCGATCGGTTGATCGGTCTCGCCACACTTCTTTGGTAGCTGGGTCATGATGTCATCGTGAGGAGCGGTGCCGTGGATATCCCAGCCCCAGTCAAACAACTGAACGAATCGAACATCTTGCTCGACCAGCCGTCTGGCGAGCAGGCAATTGTTGGCAAAGGAGGATTTACCCGGCTCTGCTCCGTATTCTTCCAGCGTCTTCGGATTCTCGCGAGAGATGTCCATCACCTCGGGGACCGAGGCCTGCATCCGAAAGGCCAGTTCGTACTGTTCGATGCGAGAGAGGGTCTCTGGATCTCCATCTCGTAGGGCGGCGATCTGATCCAGCTCCTGGATGGCGTCGACGGTCCGTCTTCGAGTGTCGCTGTTGATCCCCGCAGGATTTCCAAGATAGAGCACCGGATCACCACTGGTTCGACACTGAATCCCCTGGTGAACCGAAGGAAGGAAACCCGATCCCCAGACGCTCTTCCCGGCACTAGGGGTTTTACTTCCCGAAACGAGCACGACGAATGCGGGTAGGTCCTGATTCATGCTGCCGAGACCCCAGGTCAGCCAGGAGCCCATCGAAGGGCGACCGAAGCGGGGAGAGCCGCTGTAGATGAACAGCTGGGCGGGAGCATGGTTGAACTGATCGGTATGCATCGATCGGATCAGGCACAGTTCATCGGCGACCTCCCCCAGATGGGGAAGTAACTCCGAGATTTCCATTCCCGATTCACCGTGAGCGGAAAACTGGAACGGACTGGCGAGAATCTTGGGATGACCTTTGATGAATGCAAAAGTCTCTCCGTCGATCAGGTTGGTTGGGCAAGGTTGCCCATCCAGTTCCTTCAGCAACGGTTTCGGGTCGAACAGTTCCTGTTGCGGTGGAGAACCAGCCATGTGCAGACATATGATGCGTCGCGCACGAGGAGCAAAGTGTGGAGTTGAAATCAATCCAGGAGAGGCCGTTTGGCCAAACCCTTGATCTCCGACCAAGGATGAGAGAGCCAGTCCACCGATCCCCAGCCCGACACGACCGAGAAACCATCGGCGAGTACCTTCAAGGTGACTCTGGAGTAGCAGATCAGTTGTTGGATCCATCGTCATCCTCTCACCAGGACTTCATCGAGATTCAGCAGAACGTTGGCGATCACCATCAGGGTTGCTGCATCGATGGGATTCTGCGATTCCTCGAGATTCCATCGTCCACTCTCCAGAAATGAGTGTGCGCTGGCTGGATCGAGCTGGAAGACCTGCTTCTGTTGATCGGTCAGGTCCATCAGTAATTTCAGTTCTTGAGGAGTCGCTTGGCGACAGGTGGCTCGCTGGAAAGCGCGCTGGATCGCCTGGGTCAGATCGTGGCTTCCAGCGAGGGACCATCTCGCCAACCCTGCGGCGGCCTCGATGTATACGGGATCATTCAGCACCACCAGTGCCTGCAAAGGTGTATTGGTGCGAATCCTTCGGGGAGTACAGACGTCACGGGTCGGGGCATCGAAGGTCAGCATCGAAGGATAGGGGGCCGTCCTGCGGAAAAAGGTGTAGAGACTGCGCCGCACTCGATCTTCTCCCTGACTCTCCTTCCAACCGGAGCCGTTGTAGACCACCTGCCAGATTCCCTCCGGTTGGGGAGGGTAGACCGAGGGGCCGAACTTCTTGGTCGAGAGGATTCCGCCGATCGCCAGCGCCTGGTCCCGGATTAGTTCTGCAGGTAGACGGATGCGAGTGGCGTGGGATAGCAGTCGATTGTCGGGATCGATCCGTTGCTGGAGAGGAGTTCTTCGACTGCTCCTGCGATAGGTGTCGCTGGTGACGATGCGACGAAGCAATTCCTTGTGACTCCATCCATCTTCCTGCTGCCAGGTCAGGGCCAACCAGTCGAGCAGTTGTGGATGACTCGGTAAAGCGCCCTGGGTTCCGAAATCTTCCAGGGTCTCGACCAGGCCGGTGCCAAACAGTTGTTCCCAGACTCGATTGACATGAACTCGTCCGGTCAACGGGTTCAGCGGAGAGACGAGCCAGCGAGCCAGTGCCAGTCGGTTGCGAGCGGTGGCCTCTTCGATCGCGGGAAGAAATTTTGGGATGTCTGCAGTGACCGGTACTCCAGGAGCGAGATGAGAGCCTCGTTTCAGCAGATGGGTGCTTCTCAGCTTCTCGGTGGTCAGTTGAGCCATCACCGGGACCGAGACGGCCAGCGCTTCGACCTCCTCCTGTCCTTTCCTCGCCTGGTCGAGGACTTGTTGTTGCGGAGCCAGCAGTCTTCTTCCATCGATGGAGATCTGTTGCTTCCACCATGTTTCCAGATCGAATTCATCGTCTGTATTGTTGTGAGTGGCTCCGATGGCTTGTCGGATCTTCGGTTCGAACAGGTCGGAAGGGTTTTCACCCCAGCGATCGACGAAAGCGGAGAAAGAGAAGAGGTCGTCGCGATCTGTCGGTTGGCTACTCTCGCGGCGCACACCTCCCCACTCGATCACTCCGCCCTGCTGGGTCATGGCGATTCCCGTGACGATTTTCCCCGACTCGATTCCGATCGATTCGGCATCGATCACCAGGTGAACCCAATCGCTTGTTGCAGGAAGTTCTCCCTGGAACAGGAGAGACTCGGTTCCATCGACACCGTGGGCAAAGGTACCTGCGCCCCAGTAGCCGCGGTGTTCCCAGACGGATGAATCGGCGAGTCGTACCTGCAGCAGCATCCACTCCGGAGGTTCCACGATCCTCGCATCGATGTGATAGCGATCACCCTGCGCCGCAACATGAGTATGGAGAGACCTCTCGAAGAACACCTGGCGTGTTTGTCCCTCCGGCGCACTCTGGCGGATCACCTGGTGGATTTCTTCGGGCGCATCCGGCGGCGCTTGAACCCAGGGCCACTCACTTTTCTTGCCATCGACCTGTGCCTGGCATAGTGCCGGCATGTTGCCGCTGAATGCGATCTCATCGAGAGCCCCTGCTTCGACCGGAGCCGCTTCCGAGCCTGGAATCACCAGAGCCCTTGCCGCTTGATCCAGGACTTGTTGTGCTTTCTCGACCTGTTGATGAGCGTCGCCCAGAAGTAATTTTTCTGCATTACCGAGGACCTTGAGCAGCGGTGCATCACTGTTGAGGTCTGCATCTTCACTCTGATTGAAGAAGTCATACAACTGGTAATATTCGACCTGGGAGAGGGGGTCGTATTTGTGATCATGGCACTGGGCACAGCCGGCGGTCAGTCCTTGCCAGACCTGCATGGTGGTGTTGACTCGATCGACCACGGCAGCCACACGAAACTCCTCGTTCTGTGTGCCACCCTCGTCGTTGGTCATGGTGTTTCGATGGAATGCAGTGGCGAGGCGACTGGATTCATTCGGAGTATCGATCAGGTCTCCCGCCAGTTGCAGGATGGTGAATTGATCGAAGGGAAGATCGCGGTCAAAAGCCTGGATCACCCAGTCACGCCAGGGCCAGATGTTTCGCATTCCATCTTGCTCGTAACCCTTGGAGTCTGCATAACGAGCCAGATCGAGCCATGTACTGGCCCAACGTTCGCCGAATGATTCGGAAGCGAGCAGTTCGTCGATCAGTAACTCCCACGCACCGGCAGGATCTCTCGAATATTCGTCGATGAAACGGGAGACTCGCTCGGGGTCAGGCGGCAATCCGATCAGATCGAGAGAGAGTCTGCGGATCAATACTTCAGCGGATGCTGGACCGTTGGCACTGAGACCCTTCGCGGTGATCTTCTTCTCGATGAAGACATCGATGGGGTGTTGATGTGTATTCCATTCCGCCGCTGGCATCACAGGTGGAGTAAAGGCCCAGTGTTCTTCCCATGCCGCGCCAGCGTCGATCCACTGCTTCAAGATGGAGATCTCTTCGCTGGAGAGAGCTTTCGCGTGATCTGGCGGTGGCATCCGGAGTTCGGGATCATCCGATGAGATTCGCTGAAACAGTGGGCTACTCTCTGCAGATCCCACTTCGATCACGCCGAGCAACTGGTCCTTCATATCGAGGCGCAGGTCTTTCTTTCGGGTGGCGGCATCGGGACCATGACAGGGGAGGCACTGGCGAGACAGGATCGGACGAACTTCGGATGTGAAATCAGCAGTAGCAATGCTCTGTGGCAGAAGATGGGAGAAAATCAGCAGCGATAGACCAGCAGCGGTTGGGATGAGCAATTGAACCCACTCTCCTGGAAAATTGTGCATCTACCAGGTGAGAGGCGCCATCCACCGATTCGGTAGTCAGGTCTATTTCAAGCGAACAGGCGATCGTTTTCCGGATGCCAGCAGAAGCAGCGATAGGCTGGCAACAGTCGTTTCCATTCGGAAATGGCACGTTGTTCAAATCCACTGGAGGAGATGAAGAGGTCGTCCCGATCGATCTTCTTCTCGACATGGAGCCAGTGCTCCCCGGGTGTGTAACCCTTGCGGATCTCTGCCAGATCAAGATCGTCGATGGTGCTGCATGCTCGTGTGCGTCGATGATCATGTACCTTGATGGTGTAGCCTTCGAGTGGTTGGAGCGCCTTGGCGATGGTGAGTCTCTGTTCCTCATCACCCATCCACCGCTTGAGATTTTCACCGTCCCACCAGGCGTCCTTGTGAATTCTCAGAGCAAAAGTCAGACCCTTCTCGTCGATCTCCAGCACCAACATCGAATGTGTGTAGTCGGTGTCGAGATCCTTGCCGATCTCTGATCCGAGATGCTTTTGCAGTAGTTTTCGCTCCTGAACTCCGCGAGACAGGTAGGTACGCTGACTGGCCACTCGGAACCCGTTGAATTGATGCGGATGGTGCAGGCTGGCGCGGCTCACCAGAAGAAACGGTGCCGCTGAAAGTGCCTGTGCTCCCGCCTTGCCTACAAGATCCAGTTTGGTGCGAACTTCGAGCCTGGAATCATTGAATTCGGGATCGGTTTGAACACTCTCTCGGAATCGATCGAAGTCTGAAGGGAGAAAGGTCACTTCTTCATCTGACATCGGTCATTTCCTCCCTGATGATTGCCTGCTGGACCTGCTTGGCAACTGTTGCTGCTGAGCCCCACACGCATTAGGGTATTCTCCATGAGGTGCCTCGTACAGGGTGCATTTCGCGAATCATCAAGAATTACTGGAAGGACAACTTGCCATGGCTGGTCCCCTAGCGTTCTCCCTCAAGGAATGGATCGAAGAGCATCGGCATCTTCTCAAACCACCCGTGGGGAATCA
>CAVOEM010000107.1:0-9298 GCA_963694575.1 Planctomycetes bacterium UBA1146
CCTTCTTGAGGTAGATCCTATTGGCCCAACCCGACCTCGACAACGGTCGCTCCTGCCCTCCAGCACAACCTTGCTCGCCGTCCTCCACGGTGTCATCATGGAAGTCGATACAGAACTGATCCTGCCAGGAAAGGTGGTGACCCGGATGAAAATATTGCTGACGATACTCCTGGGAGTCTCTCTCAGTGGACCCTTGTACCCTGCCGATGAACCGGTGCTCTCCATCGGGGACCCCCTCCCGACGATGAAAATCGAGCACTTCATCCAGGGAGGAGAAGTGAACTCCCTCGATCCGAATCGCATCTATGTGCTGGAGTTCTGGGCCACCTGGTGAGGTCCCTGCAAAGGTGCCGTGCCGCACCTAGCAGCGATTCAGAAGAAGTACAAGGACCAGGTCACGGTGCTCGCCCTCAGCGATGAGGACCTGAATACGGTCACCGCATTCATGGCCAAGGAAAGCATCATTCCAGGGAAGTCCTGGACCGAGGCGATGTCCTACATCGTCGCCACCGATCCGGACGAATCGGTCAAGACTGAAGTATTCAAGGCGGCCGGAGGACGGGGAATCCCCAGTAGCTTCATCATCGGAAAAGATGGGAAGATCGAATGGATCGGCCATCCGATGAGCATGGACCAACCGCTTGCTGCTGTGGTCGATGGCAGTTGGGATCGGGTCGCCGCTCGCAAGAAACATGATGCTGACCAGGCCATGATGAAGGAGATGAACAGGATTCGTAGTGCTCTCTCCGCTGCAATTCAAGCCAATGACCAGACCGCTGCGATGGAGATCCTCGACGAAGGAATCCTTCGCTTTCCCGAGAACAGCTCACTGAGGATGCAGAAGTTCAACCTGCTGTTGACTCGCTTCCACCAGTACGAAGCCGCCTATCTTCTCGGCAACCAACTGGTAGACAGCAATTTCGAGGACTCGCGAATGCTCAACTCCATCGCGTGGACCATCGCCGATACCCCAGACCTCAAGGTTCGGAATCTGGATCTTGCGATGAAAGCAGCAGTCCAGGCCAATCAGTTGACCGGATCCGAAAATGCCGCGACTCTCGACACTCTGGCACGGGTTCATTACGAAACGGGAGACCTGAAAAATGCCCTCAAGTGGCAGAATCGAGCCTGCAAGTACGCAGTTGCTGGTGGCCAGGGAGATTCGATCCGTCAGGTACTCCAGCAGTACCAGGACGAGTTCGACAAGAGGTAATCCGCCTCGCTTTGACGAGATCCAGCCGACGATCGGCGATTTTTCGCCGACCCGGATGGTAGTGATTCGCAGCGAAATAACAGGAGGGCCTCCGATCAGTCGGTCGGGGGCCCTTTTTCCATCGGCTCGGTGGATTCAGGTGCTAGCCGTTCATGCCTCGCGAGGGCTGCCGCCACCAGTTGCCTGGTGAACCCTTCGTGGCCGGCTGGATCGAGAGAGAGGCAGATGTCAGCACTCCCCCAATCCGCCTCCGGATAGTAGATGCCACAGTTTGCATTGAGCTCCAGCATGTACGGGGTGCCTTCCCGATCGACCCGGATATCGCAGCGGCCGAAGCCGGCACCCTTCAACCCGACGAAGAATCGTGCCGATTCATCCCTTAACCGCGCTGCCAACAGCGGGTCGGGAACAGCAAAAGAAGTCAGGCCCTGATACTCGACCCACTTCAGATCGGAATGCTTGAAACTCTCCCCTTCCGGGAAGCGATACTGTGCCGGTGTGTATGTAATGGGGTGGTTCGGGTCGTCCGGATTCTCCGCCACCAGCACCGTGCACTCGATCCCATCGATGTATTCCTCGATCAACGCTGCGCCATGTCGAGACATGATCTTTCGGGCCTGAATCCTCAATCCTGCAGGACTATGGACCTTTGACCGGCGACTCAGATCGACCGATGCATAACTGCTATGGTGCTTGACGAAGAGCGGGAAACGCAGCGTTTCCACAGCTCTTTCCACGTCCTCCTCGGTTCTGGCGAACACGTGCGCCGGAGTGGCGATACCCAGATCGTGACAGACCTGTTTCATCTGCTCTCTCGTCGGTTCGTAGCACTCGGAGGAGGCACCCGCATAGGGAACCCTGTGCTTCTCGAGGGTTTCGATCACCTCGATTCCAGGGATGTTCTGATCCGCGGCTCCATCGCAGAGGTTGAAGTACAGATCGAAGTCCTGCTCGATCAGTTGCTCCACCTGCGCGATCGACGGGTACTTTCCTTTCAGCACTGCAACATGCCACTGTGCTTCGGGAATGTAGGGCCTGGGATCGCAGGGCCAGTCATCGGAAGGGAATGGATCAGCGTCGAGATCCTGGGTGGTCAACAGGCAGATGCGCACGTGTATTCTCCCTGCGTCTGGTACGGCAAGACTGTACCAGTCTCGATTCCCTTGGAGTAGGTCGAAACGAGAGCACCTTCTCGAATCAGATCAGGACTGAGAAACCTGTTGCTCCTTCGACATCCAGATCTCCGCCGCTCTCATGCCATCGAGAGCGGCTGACAAGATTCCACCGGCAAAGCCAGCACCCTCTCCGAGAGGGTAGAGCCCTGCCAATCCCTCACTCTGAAAAGAAACTTCATGACGATCAATTCGCACCGGACTCGATGATCGCGACTCTGGTGCTGTGATGATGGCATCCGGGTGCCCGAACTCGCGAAAGCGTCCGGCCAGATCTCCCAACCCGACTCGAATCGGGTCGAGGATCGTCGCTGGGAAGATCTCCTCGAAGAGAGCTGGCGTCAATTTTCTCGGGTAACTGCTTTCGGGAAGATCGGTCGAGAGTCGTCGATGAAGAAAATCCATCAACCGCAGAGCCGGTGCAGAAAAATCGCCACCGGCGGCAGCGAAAGCAGCCTTCTCGATCTTTTCCTGAAGTGCGATTCCCGCCAACGGATCGCTGGGATCTCCGAATGAATCCGGATCGACGGTGACGACGAAGCCACTGTTGGCCCACGGGCTCTTTCGCTGATACCTGGATGCTCCATTAACGCACATGAACCCGCTCCGCTCCGTCGATGGCAGGATTTCTCCACCAGGACACATGCAAAAGCTGAACACGTCTTTCTCCGAGCGGCGCGAGACCAGGCTGTAATCTGCCGGTGGTAACTGAGGATGCCCGACTGATTCACCGTATTGCATCTGATCGATGGCACCCTGTGGATGCTCGACACGAACACCGATCTGGAACGACTTCTGACTCATCGGTACCTGGTGTTTCGCCAGCATCCGGTAGACATCGCGAGCACTGTGGCCAGTGGCCAGGAACAGCGAGTCCGTCTCCCACTCCACCTGCTCACCATCATTCTCGACGATGATTTTCGAAACTTTCCGACTCTCTGCATCTCCATCGACCTTCAGGTCCACCAATCGATGATCGAAAAAGAACTGCGCACCTTGTTGTTCCAGGGCATTTCTCATTCGCTTGACGATGCTGGGGAGCAAGTTCGACCCGACATGAGGTCGACCGTCGGTCAGGATCTCCTCGGGGGCACCATGATCCACCAGTGCTTGCAACACCTCTGGCACCCGAGGATCCTGGACACGGGTGTACAACTTTCCATCGGAATAGGTTCCCGCTCCGCCCTCACCAAAGAGCAAGTTGCATTCCGGGTCGAACTCACCACCCTCGATGAACTGGTGCCAACGCTTCGACCGCGTCACCACTTCTGGCCCTCGTTCGAGGATGCGAGGCTTCGCCCCCCCCTGGACCAATCGCCAGGCACAGAAGAGACCTGCAGGGCCGGTGCCGACCACGACAGGACTCTGATCCGAATGCGAGGTGGAGATCTCTATCTTCTGTGGATCCCACTTTTTCGCTCGCCCCTGTTTCAACAGTTGATCGGACAGGTGGGAGGGCACCTCGATGATGATGGCATGTACCCAGCGAGGTGGTCGACCCCGCCGACAATCGAGTGATCGGCGGTGTACCTCGAGGGTGAAGATCTGTGATGGCGCAATCTTCAGGCGACGTCCTGCAAAACGCGGGAGGTCCTGCTCGGTCCGGCCCAGCGGTAAGACCACATCGTGGATGAGCAGTTTCATCAGGATCGGTCCTCCACATTTCGACGATCCGAATCATCACGTCTCTTCTTCTTCTGAAGTTCCTTTCGGAGAGTCGATCCCGACTTCCCCACCGCTGGACCTTCTGCATCCATCAAATAGTTAGCCAGCATCAATGGGATCGATTTGTACTCCCAGTTGTTGGCAAAGAGGTCCTGGTTGAGCTGGTCGCGACGCTCGATGGACCGCCTGCCTTCCTGACTGAAGGATTCATCGTCGCGGATGGCAAGGCACTCGATAGGCTTTGCACTTCGATGAACCAGACAAGTATCGTTATCGAGCAGAGGACAGGTGTAGGGCTGCGCCTTGTTAGTGTCTCCGATGAATGTGAGGGATACGCCCATCCGGGCCAGCACATCCTTGAGTTTCCCCTTCAGGTGGGGCTTTTCTGAAAATGCTCGACTGATATCGATCGCTTCCAGATCGGAGATACGCATCCGGTTCTGTGGCCGTCGACAACACATCGGGTCACGATGCCCATCCGGCCTTCCAGGGGAACTGGATGACTGATCTTGCTTCTCGAGAAATAATGGTCCTCTGGATCGATCCAAAGACACCAATGATTCATCCAGAGAATTGGTGCGCGAACTTGAGCCGCGGCCACCTCTCTTCCTCGCCATCTCATCCTCCTGATTTCATTTCACTACTCACCGGACCACAGTGATCATCGATCGCTGTCCAGGTCCTCGGGTCTTCGGGCGGGTCCCTTCCCCAGGGAAAACATCACACCCGCTGCAATCATCCACATCAGCATGGAAAATCCAAATACGTAGCGTGGATCTCCGGTCGATTCTGCCAGAAATCCGCCAATCGGGTGGCCAATCAACCCACGCACGCACACCAGGGCCACGTGAACCGCCATATAGGCTCTTCCCTGATCTACCGTGGCAAAGGAGATGGGCCCGACATTCCACGCCAGAATCACTGCTGACATCGAGATTCCAAAGACGATTTCAGCCACGATAAAACTGGTGGCGGAATCAGCGGCCATCAGCAAGACGGCGTAGACTATCAGTCCACAAAAGGCTCCCCCGGAAAGCCAGCCGGGCCCGATCCTGTCGATGGTCCGACCGAAGTATGGGGTCAGGAGCACTGCGGCGAGGCTCACGATCCCCTTGGTCCCTAGAAGTACCGGCCAGGAAAGTGCCAGGAACTCGGCATCGACGGTCCAGATCGGTTTGGCAGTGATCAATGCCATGAAGCCAGTGCCGTACAGCACGAATCCCAGCTCGTAGATGAAAAAGCGGCGATCTCTCTTGAGGATTCTCCAGAGGGCTGTGGCACTGTCGATGCGCGGAGCATCGACCGCTGATTTTTCTCGGCTCCTCAGCGGAACCCCGGCGAAGATGAAGCAGGCGAACCAGCCGGCCAACGCTGCGATGATGTAAATCCAGGGAAATGCATCGCTACTGTAGTGAAGCCAGACTCCCGCTCCGAGGGTGGTGATTCCTGAGAGCAGCGACCCCCACCTCTGCGCATTTCCGAAGAGGCTTCCCCGTCGTTCATCGGTATAGTTGCCTCTCAGCACTCCGTTCCAGGCGGAGGTGATCGGCACCATCGCAAGAGCCTGAATCGTGACGAGCAGCAGGAAGAACCAGGGTACCAGCCTCATCCCCTGATCGGTTTTCGACCACTCTGCGACCGATGGAACCAGCAGCAGGCCGACCAGTGCGATGGGCAACCGACCCAGCGTTGCCGCACGCCGGAGCAACCTTCTGGGTCCGGTTCTGGAGATCCAACCGCCGAAGAAGAGCACCGCTCCCTGTGCCACTGCGGGAGCCATCACGATCAACGTCAACATCAGCGTGTCGACTTCGAATGCCTTGCGAGCAATCTCTCCGGTCGACCACATCAATCCACCGAATACCCCCTCGAAGAGGATGGCTCGGACGTGGATCCGATAGGTTTGTTGCTCGATCTGGTCCACAAATACCCATCATCTGTGCTCAACCTGATCCCCGATGCACAATAAGCCCATCACTCGATGGAACTGAATCCGATGGAACCGCCCTCCATCTTGAACCGATGGATTCCATGCCGTCCAGCGGACCTCTCAAAAGGAACTGGATCTTGGTGGAATTCCCCTCGATGTTGATCCATCATCCAGAGACACAAAGAGACCTAATCCATCGCGCAAACCAGCTTTTCCCGGCGAGACGAGTGGAGTGCACCCATGAATAGAATGTTCGTGCTTTTTCTGCTCATCTCTTCATTGACCTGTGGCTGCCAGATGATGCTGAGCCCAGATCTTCTCGGATCTGGAACCTCCGCTACTCAGATCCGAGAAGTGAGCTCCTTTGATCGAGTCGAACTGGATGGGATCTTCGACACGATCATATCGGTCGGACCCGAACAGAGCGTCACGATCACAACGGATGACAATCTGATCGAGAATATTCGTACAAGTGTCCGTGACGGGAAACTGCAAATAGACACCACGGGTTCGTTTGGCACCAAGATCGGAATACAGGTTACCATCGTGATGCCGGCTCTCGTTGCCTGTCAAAAGACCGGAACCGGAACCCTGCAGATCAACGACTACCAGGGAGAAGAACTGAAACTCTCACAATTCGGTATCGGAGACATCTCTGCGCGAGGATCGGTGGGCATCGTCCATGCTTCTACTCATGGCATCGGCAGCATCGACCTGAACGAATTGATTGCCAAGGAGGCCATCGTGGCAACCCATGGAATCGGCGACATCGAAGTGTATGCCACCAACAAGATCTCTGCGGAGATCAATGGAATCGGAAACATCACTGTATACGGTGACCCCGAGGAGAAGTCGTCTCAGCGCAATGGCATCGGCAAGTTGATCTTCGACTGAAAGAAACCGGGAAGAGGAGACCGATGAGTTGGATCTGGGCTGCCCTGGGTGGAGCCGTGGGGGCTTCGATGCGCTACGGTGTCTCTCAGTGGCTGACTCGCACGGGTGCGACCCCGCTGGATTCGATGGTTCCCGCCACGGTGGTTCCCACCGCCACCGGTACCCTGCTGGTCAATCTGCTCGGCTCTCTACTGATGGGACTGGTGGTCGGTTTCTTCGACGCGAAATCGATCTCCGACGAGCGCCTGCGCATCTTCCTGGTTGTAGGTGTACTGGGGGGATTCACCACCATGAGCGCACTCGGCATCGAGGGCTGGCAATTGCTACGCGAAGGACACACGGTCAAGTCCTTGCTCTTGATCCTCGGGCAGTGTGTCGGATGCGTGCTGCTGGCGGCAACAGGATGGACTCTGGCTCGTACCTTGTGGGGAACCGCTGGAAACTGATTAGCGCTGCTCTCCGAGCGCGACGACATGCTCTTCCCCCTCGAAGGTAACTCGATCCCCTGCTCTCAATACACGACCACGCCTCGTCTCCACCTCTCCGTTGACCTCGACTTCACCTTCAAAGATGACGATCTTGGCCTCACCCCCGGTGCCGCAGAGCCCTTTCCACTTGAGAAACTGCGACAGTCGAATCGTCTCTTTCGAATTGTCCTTCATCGGTACCTTTCCGGAGGTCCAGCCAGACTCAAGCCTTCGATCAATGCATCCATCACCAGAGCATCCGAAGCACAGATTTGTTGGCTGCAATCTAGATCCCAGACCGCAACCACTTCCCCCGATGCATCGATGATCGGGCGAGCCATTGCCGCCACGGTGTTCAAGCCACTTTCACCATCGCACGAGATGTATCCAGGCCACCTGGAAACGTCAGCGGCGACCAAGATGCTGCCCTGTTGCACCGCATCGAAGCAGAGTCCACTGCGCCCTTGGGCTTGTTCTTCGATGGGAGAACAAACCGGTGGACCGGCTGCCGGGCCCAGTTTCAGTCGCCGCCTGGGGATTTGCCCTTGAAGCAGGTAGATCCCATTCCAGTCCCAACCAAAGGTCCCCATCTCTTCGGCAATGATCTGCGGCAACGATTCCCAGTGAGTCCCTTCATCCAGAGTTGTCACCGATCGACGAGCCAGATCACGGTATGCCTGACGTCTCTGCGGGTGAATATCTCCGGGCAGCTGCTCGATGATCAGTTCCATTCGCTCGAGCAGATCGAGCACTCGCAGGTGGTGCTGGATTCGAACCCGTATCGAGTCTCGTGCAACGCGAAATACTTCGAGTTGTTGCTGGTCGAGTACGGTTCCATCGAGATGCTCCGCCGGGTCAGGAAAGGGCCAGTGAACCGTACGAGTAGCAGATGGGAACACCGGGCATTGCTGCCTGGCGGAGTCACAAACCGTCACTGCCAGATCAAAGGTTTCGCCCGAGAACTCATCGATCGACTGACTCCTGAGAGATTCTACAGAGATCCCGTCTTCCTCCAGAACCGCCAATGCAGCCGGATGCGGTGCGCCGGTCGGTTGAATTCCAGCAGATGCACAGCGCCAGTGCCCCCCGGTCTCTTCACGCCATAACGCCTCTGCCAGGATCGAGCGGCACGAGTTCCCCGTACAAAGTATCACAACCGATGGCATCGATTCCTCCTCGACAGTCCTGCATGAGAGGGGTGCAGGATAGCAGCGAGGCGAGTGGAGTTGTACCCTGGCCAGTGACCTTTCGATTCTTCTTCGATGGGGTGCTCTACAGCCTCGTCTCGAGGGCGACCTTCGCCTGGCTCTGGGCTTGAAATAACTGACGGGAGTCAAAATTGTATTCCACATTTCTGATGCTGCTGTTCTGTGCTTCGGGTGTCCACGCTCCCGTTCTGGAAGAAATTGAAGCACCCCCCCCCAACATCATACTCTTCCTCGCCGACGACCTCGGCTACCGGGAGCTGGGATGCTACGGCCAGGAGAAGATCAAGACTCCGAACATCGACCAGCTCGCCGCCGATGGGATGAAGTTTACCCAACACTATTCAGGAGCTCCGGTATGTGCATCCTCACGATGCGTATTGATGACGGGGCTCCATTGCGGTCATTCTCTGGTCCGGAATAACTGGGAAAACGGCGGCTGGGGGGAAAATGAGCCGGAAGGGCAATACCCACTACCTGACGGCACATTCACCATGGCGAGAATGCTCCAGGATGCTGGCTACGCCACCGGAGTTTTCGGGAAGTGGGGACTCGGCGGACCGGGTACCTCCGGAGCACCGGAGCATCAGGGCTTCAATACATCGGTGACGGTGTTGTGCCAGCGCAAGGCTCACAACTTCTACCCGACTCACCTGTGGAAAAATGGCGAGAAGATGCTTCTCGCCGGAAATCCATGGTTCAAGGCACACCAGAAGATCGATAAACCCCTGCCCAGTGACGAGGATTACTAC
>CAVOEM010000108.1:0-9245 GCA_963694575.1 Planctomycetes bacterium UBA1146
GGGTCAACGTCGATTCGTCGAGAGTCTCAGTCCTTATGCGAGGCAATATCTAGGGCGGCTCGATCGCCCGATGGTGGAGACGGTCGAAGGACTCAGTCCTACTATTTCGATCGATCAGAAAACCATCTCGAGAAATCCTCGATCGACCGTGGGGACCATCACCGAGATCCTCGATCATCTTCGTCTTCTCTTCGCACGCCTGGGAGTTCCACATTGTCCCGCATGTGGAGATGAGATCGAAGGGCGAAGTCGTGAACAGATCGTTCAACACTGCTGGCATTTACTCGAGGGCCGAGAAGTTCTGGTCTGTGCGCCGCTGGTGCTGGAGCGAAAGGGCGAGTACCGGAAAGAACTGGAAGAACTGAAAGAGCAGGGATTTGCCCGTGTCCGCATCGATGGTGAGCTGATGAGATTGACCGATTCGATCACATTGGCTCGCTACGAGCGACACACCATCGAAGTGGTGCTCGACAAGGTACGGCTGGTCGAAGGGAAGAGGGGCCGTCTGGCGGAGTCGGTCGAAAAGGCGCTCGAGATTGCCGATGGTCTGGTGACCATCGTGGATGGCGAGACGGTGAATCTGTTCTCGAGCCGATTCGGGTGTCCCTCCTGCTCGATTTCCTTGCCGGAGCTGGAACCTCGATTGTTTTCCTTCAACAGTCCGCAAGGCGCCTGTCCTCGCTGTGATGGACTGGGGAGAAGGAGGTCACCTTCCGAGAACACTCTGGTCAAGGATCCCAAGCTGTCGATCGCCGATGGTGGGCTTGTATTGCGCCGTCAGGGAAAAACCATTCGAGGGATCTCGGTGGCCTGGAGTGAGCTCGAAAAATCTGCGAGTAAGGAGCGCATCTCACTCGATCGTCCATGGAATCAACTGACCCCTCGTGCTCGCAATTTGCTGCTGGATGGAGCCGCATCGGTGGGGGGCAAGAGCGATTGGCCTGGACTGATCCCGCTGGTGGAAGCCGCCTATGATCTGCATGGTGGCAAGGAACTGGAGCGTATGATGCCGCGCATGATCTGCAAGTCATGTGATGGGAGTCGCTTGCAATCGGCACCCAGGGCGGTGTTGTTTCGCGATCACGGGATCGACCAGATCTGTTCGATGACGGTCGACGAGGCACGGCAGTTCTTCGCCGGGTTGGTGCTCGATGAGAGAGAACTGAGGATTGGTCAGGCGCTCTTTCCGGAGATCGATGCTCGTCTTCAGTTCTTGCAGAAAGTGGGACTAGGTTATCTGGCCATCGGTCGCTCGGCGGACACTTTGTCGGGAGGGGAGGCACAGCGGATTCGGTTGGCCAGTCAACTGGGCAGTGGGCTTCGCGGAGTGCTCTATGTGCTGGACGAACCATCGATTGGGCTGCACCCCAGTGACAACCGCGCGATGCTGGAGATGCTTCGAGGATTGAGAGACCTGGGTAACTCGGTGCTGGTGGTCGAGCATGATCGAGAGACGATCGAAAGCGCCGATCACATCATCGATATCGGGCCGGGAGCTGGCAAGGATGGCGGAGAACTGGTGGCCGAAGGGTCAGTCACCGCCGTGTGTAAGGTCAAGCGGTCCGTGACCGGCCAGTACCTCTCCGGCCGCAAGAAGATCGCAATACCTTCGACGCGACGAGTGGCAAACGGGTCGTTAAAGATCCGCGGGGCTCGTATGCACAATCTCCAGGACATCGATGTGGAGATTCCTCTTCAATCGCTGGTCTGCATCACCGGAGCCAGTGGCTCTGGCAAGAGCACCTTGATCCAGGGGATCTTGCAACCGGCTCTGGCAGAGCACCTGCAACTGGTGACGGAACCAGCCGGAGATCACGATGGAGTCGACGGGCTCGACCAGATCGACAAGTTGATCCGCATCGACCAGAACCCCATCGGGCGTACTCCTCGATCCAATCCCGGAACCTACACCAAGGTGTTCGACGATATCCGGGATCTTTTTTCCAGAACTCCAGAGGCGCGAGCTCGAGGATGGAAGAAGGGCCGCTTCTCTTTCAACGTCAAGGGCGGAAGATGTGAAGCGTGTGAGGGTGCTGGGGTCAATACCATTCCGATGCAGTTCATGGCCGACATCGAAGTGACCTGTGATGAATGCCATGGCACACGATTCAACGATGAGACCCGGAGTGTCCGCTGGCGCGGGCATGACGTCGCCCAGGTGCTGGCTCTTTCCATCGAGGAAGCGGCAAAACTGTTCGAAGACGTGCCGCAGATCGATCGTACACTCAAGACTCTTCTTGAAGTGGGTCTGGGTTACATCTCACTGGGGCAACCCAGCACCACTCTTTCGGGAGGGGAAGCGCAACGGGTCAAGTTGGCCACGGAGTTGCGGAAGCGTTCGACCGGAACGACCCTTTATCTGCTCGACGAACCGACCACCGGCTTGCACTTCGCCGATATCGAAAACCTGCTCGGTTGCTTGCAACGTCTGGTCGATCTGGGGAACACGGTGGTGGTGATCGAACACTGTCTCGACGTGGTCAAGCAAGCGGACCATGTTATCGATCTCGGTCCCGGTGGAGGTACCTCGGGTGGCATTGTGGTGGGCACCGGTACTCCAGAGCAGATTACAATGGTCGACAGTGCCACCGGGATCGCACTGGCCGAGGAGATGAGTGGGCGACGAAGGTCCGCCAGTCGTACCGGCAAGAAGCGTGGCTCCGGGTCGGGAGAACCCAATGATCGATTCCTGATCGAGGGAGCCAGACATCACAACTTGAAAGATGTGACCGTCGAGATCCCTGCGGGTGCTTTTACCGTCATCACCGGCCCAAGCGGATCAGGCAAGAGCACGCTTGCTTTCGACATCCTGTTTGCCGAAGGGCAGCGAAGGTACATCGAGAGCCTTTCGACCTACGCGCGTAGGTTCCTCGGAAGACTCGATCGAGCCGAGGTCGATCGAGTCGAGGGAATCGCTCCTGCCATCGCCATCGATCAGAAGAATCGCAGTTCGAGTCCAAGGTCGACGGTGGCCACTTCTACCGAAATCTACGATTACCTGAGGATCCTTTTTTCGAGAGCCGGTCAGGCCAGATGTACCACCTGCCAGATGGACCTGGAGGCGGACACGCCGGCTTCTGCGAGTCGCAAGATCATCGAGCATAGATCGGATTTGCCGACGCTTCTGCTGGCTCCTCTCGACTCGCCGTATCCCTCCCTTGCTGAACTGACGAGAGAGGGGTACGCACGGATTCGTATCGACGGAATCGTCGAGAGGATCGACGACATCGAGGTGCAAGAGCCGCTAACAGATGACTCCATCGTCGAAGTTGTTGTGGATCGCCTGCGCCCGGTCAAATCAGGGCGAGCTCGAGTTTCGGAGAGTGTCGAGGAAGCGTATCGGCGCGGTGGTGATCGATTGATCGTCGCCGATGCCGAAGGCCTGGAGGTGCAACGCTATACCCGTCGCCCCTCCTGTCCGCGCGGCCACATGATGTTGCCAGAAGAACTGAGTCCACGATTGTTCTCCTTCAATCACCATTCCGGCGCCTGTGTCAGTTGTGCGGGTCTTGGAGTGCAGAAGCAGGTCGATCCCAGGTTGTTGATCACCCATCCAGAGAAACCTCTCTTCGGCGGTGCGATGAAACATCGACTCGGCTCCTGGATCGGCCGGAAAAGTGGACGAGTACGCAAGGTGATCGATTCTGCACTGGAAGCCCATGGCTTCGATCCAAAGGGATCCGTCGAATCTCTCGGCGAAGATGGATGGCGAGTCATCCTGGATGGAACCGGAGATCTTTCCTATCCAGTTTCCTACCGAACTCGTCGTGGCAGTGGAAGATTACGACGGGTGACGGGGTCAACCTGGGAAGGACTGGTGAATCGAGTCTCGGTCTGGCATCAGCGGGCTAACTCACCTCGCTGGCGCCAGGCGATCGAGGATCACCTGACGGTTCTCACCTGTCCTGGCTGCGCTGGAGGCCGACTGAAACCTGAGTTGTTGGAGGTACGAATCGGCGGCAAGAATATCTCGGAAGTGAGTGGCCGTACCGTCGATCAAGCGTCCGAGTTCTTTGACCAATTGCAACTGGAAGGGTACCGCAAGGAGGTGGCCGATCAGGTGAAATTGGAAGTGTCGAGCCGACTCTCCTTTCTCAAAAAGGTAGGACTGGGGTATCTGGCGCTGGATCGAGCAACGGAAACTCTCTCCGGCGGAGAATCGCAGCGGATTCGGCTCGCCACACAGATCGGTAATCAACTGGTCGGTGTGCTCTACGTGCTGGATGAACCGACCATCGGTCTCCATCCGCGAGATGTCGATCGACTGCTCGGTTCCCTCGAGGAGTTGAGGGATCAGGGCAATACCCTGGTGGTGGTAGAGCATGACGATCGGACGATTCGTCGCTGTGATCATGTCATCGATCTGGGACCTGGAGCAGGGGTGCTGGGTGGTGAGGTGGTGGCCGAAGGGACTCCCCAACAGGTGATGCAGATGGAGCAATCTCCCACTGGTCGTTACCTGTCCGGGCTAGAACGTGTCACCGAGGTCGGCGAACGAAGAAGTGGTGACGGCGGTGAGATTCGTATTCTCGGTGCATCCGCCCACAACCTGAAAAATCTCGACGTGTCGATCCCGACCGGCATGATGACCTGTGTGACCGGTGTCAGTGGTTCGGGAAAATCGACGCTGGTGATGGATATCCTGGCTCGCGAACTGGCTACTCGATTGGCCGGTGCTCGACCCGCCAGTGCCGAACATCGAGATATCGAAGGTGAGACGGCGTTTGACGGCCTGGGGGTGATCGACCAGCAGCCGATCGGCCGGACTCCTTCCTCCAATGCTGCGACCTACACCGGAGTGCTGGCCCCGATTCGCTCACTCTTTGCCAGGACAACTCTGGCCAGGATGCGTGGCTGGGGACCGGGACGCTTCTCCTTCAACGTGGTCGGTGGACGATGCGAGACCTGTGAGGGCAAAGGGGGGATTCTCATCGAGATGCACTTCCTCAGCGATGTGTGGGTGCAATGTGAGGTGTGTAAGGGGCGGCGCTATGAGAAAGAAACTCTGGAGGCTCGTTGGAAGGGGAACAACATCTCGGAAGTTCTCGAGATGGATGTCCGTAATGCACGCGGCCTGTTCGATGATATTCCCGCCATCTCGACGATGCTGAAGGCTCTTGAGGATGTGGGATTGGGATACCTGTCGCTGGGACAGCCAGCCACGACACTCTCCGGGGGAGAAGCGCAACGGATCAAACTGGCGGCCGAACTGGGACGCAGAAGCAGAGGGCGACGCATCTACATCCTCGATGAGCCGACCACCGGACTACATTTTTGTGATGTTCGGTTGCTGGTCAAGATGCTCGAACGGCTGGTCGATCGTGGAGACACGGTGGTGGTGATTGAACACGACCTGGACCTGATTGCTGCTGCGGACCATGTGATCGATCTGGGGCCCGATGGTGGGGACGCAGGTGGTCTGGTGGTGGTCGAGGGGACCCCAGAAAAGGTCGCCCGGTCGCGCAGAAGTCACACCGGCAAGGCGCTCAAGGAATTGCTGCTACGACGCAAGGAAACGACTCGAGGAAAACCCGGCTCGAAGAGTTAGCGAGGCACGGCGAGCTCCCGGGTGTGTCGCAACAAACTCTCCTCCAGTTGCTCCTGGTGGTCGAGGCGGTCACCGAGAGTCTGCATGGCATCGGAGAGGAACTGGAGCACTTCACGGTCCTCGCCACGGCGATCGAGTAGATCACGCACCTGTTCCGTGGCTCTGCGCACTTCGAGTGCACCTTCGGCGTAGCGATTGGCACTCTCATGAAGCGCGATGAATGCGCTCTCTCGATCTCCTGGTGATTTGAGGATCCTCCACGGTCTGCGACGCAGATCGGAGGCGAGCCCGTGAAAATCTTCGGTCGTGGACTGGATGTTTTCTAATGAAGCTCGGATCGGGGCACGGTTTTCATGAAGGACCTGGTCGATGTTTCGCAGAACCGTCTCTCCCTTTCTTCCGAGTCGAACGATCGACTCTGCCGCTTCAGGGATCGATCGGACATGTGCTCGCAACTCCAGCAAGATCTCTTCTGCCTGTTGTAGACTGGAGAGAATCGGACTGCGTCCATCGCGAATCAGAATTCTCATCTCCTCGGCGGTGTCGCGGACACTGTGCCCAGCATCTCCCAGGGTGCGAAGAGTTTCCTGAAGACCTCCCTGAGCCGAGAGGATGTCGGTCATCGTCGCCATCGACTCTGCAGCATGGCGTAATGAACTGACTGCCCGGATGTACTCCTGGTCCGGTGGATCGAGGGGGTCACCTTGGATGATCAGCGTCGCTCCCTCCATCAAAGGGAGACCCGTTCCCGGGACGATGTCGATGGAGGCTCGTGAACCTCCACGAAGGGATATTGAACTGTCAACGGTGATGTACGGGAGAATCTTGGGATCGAGCTGGCACTGGAGCACCGGCATTGCCGGGACCGAGACCGAGATCTGGGCCTGAGCCATGTGACCGCCTCCGACCTCGCGAAGAGTCACCGAAACCACCTTGCCGACCGGAACCCCTCGAAATAACACCTGGCAGGAGGGGCGAAGTGATCCAGCGTGGGGCAGTTGAATCGACAGGGAACCGTCAGTAGGGGTGGCCTTCGAATTCGTGATCCCTGGCAGCACCAGGACCACCACGGCCAGGCCTACGGTCACTGCTATTCGAGTGAACCATTTCAGTGGTTTGGTGATCATTCGGTTCATGAGAACTCTCCCGTTCGATGAAGTACGAGATCTCATGTGCCACCACGATCTAGTGCTGGCGACAGAGGACTCGCTCTTCTCTCTCATCGGTCGTGGAGAGATCAGACTTCATTGAATTCGAGAAAAGTGTCGATCGGACCGGATCAGGGGGAGGGTACCGATAGACTGGAGAGGCGATCCCACCATTGCTGGTGGTCAGAGACGGCATATCGCCGAGTGCGGGGAGGGGCCAGGTAGTCGTACTTGGGCGCAGAATCCTTGCGTTCTCCAGCGAGCAACAAGATGGTGGAGCGAGCGTTGAGGCGCACCCACTTGTCCCGATCATTGAGCAGTGGGAACAACAGTGGCCCAAGATTGCGGTTGAGGGTTCCGGCGATGGCGTGAATTGTCTGGGTCCTGACCACGGGTTCCTCGGAAGCGAGTCCGGCCCATGGTCCTCGATCTGAAATCTTGTAGCTGGGCCCCTGACAGGAACAGAGCAACATTGTTGCGATGAAACAGGGGAGCCAGAAGCGCAGAGATCTCGAGGCGGATGAAGAGCAACGCTCATGCATTGGAGATGGTCCTTTCTCGCTGAGGATCAGCCCTGGTGAGACGACACCGCCCAGGAGACCGACCTGAGGTTCCATCCTCAAGATGAAGTGGGTCCAGGTCAAGATACTGGTCGTGCGGTCGAGGTGGAGCCACCAGTGTGGAGGTGATATTCTGCGGGTGAATCCGTTGCTGGAGAGGATCTGGACGTGAAACCTCATGAGTGTGAATTTCTGGTGGTAGGGGCCGGTTCCACCGGTCTCGCCCTGGTCGATCACTTGCTACGGCGAGATGTGGGGTCAGTGACACTGATGGACACTCTCAATTCTCCTCAGGCGGGTCCCACCGGAAGCCGAGTGCCACTGTTGGCTCCGAGTGATCCCCAATGGGATTCTTGCGTGCGACGATCCCGAGAATTGTATGAAGGATGGTCCGACTGGATCGAGATTGATCCGGAACTGCGTCGATGTGGTGCCTTGCTCCCCGAGGCCAACGGTCTGCGGCCACTGCAAGGTGCCGACAGTGCCCGGCGATGGTCATCCCTCCAACCGGATGGACCGGTCTGCATGCACGACCCTGCGGCGGCAACGGTCGATTCGATCTCGGTCGCATCAGCGCTGCTGTGGAGGATTCGAAAAGCGGGTGGGAATTTCTTCCCTGCCACCAGTTTGAGTTCTCTGGTAGAGACTTCCGATGGCGTTGATTTCACTGCAGGGGTTCGAGAAGGAACCGCTTCTCATGTCTTTCTTTGTGTCGGTAGCGAATCATTGAACTGGCTCGACCGCCTGGGAGTCCGCCACCAGTTTGTTCACGAAAATGTGTCCACCTTCACCATACAACTGTCCGATGATCTCCCTCCCATCATCTACTGGGGTGCGGAAAGAGCGCTGCTCTTTGACCGCGGTGACGGACTGCACGACCTTCAGTTGATCGATTCCATTGAGGAATCCACCGAAGCATTACCTTCTGTGGATTGGAACCGCTACGCCAGCTTTCGTCACAAATGGAAGGACTGGATTCCACAACTCGATGACACCGAAACGCTCAAGGCGAGTGCCAGGATGCAGATTTCTTGTATGGATGCTCCCTCGACCATCGCCAGTGCTGGGGGAAGGATCGTATTCCCCGGGGCGTGCGGTGAGTTTTCCCCGCTACTCTTTCCTGCGCTGGCAGAGATGACAGTCGAGAGTCACCTGGCGGGGACCACTACCGGCTTACTTGAGGATCTCAGCTGATGTCGGAGGTCACCCCCGAAGCGGTCAGCTGGACCTGGTTGGATGGCCAGGTGTTGCCGACCGCTGAGGCTCGCATCGGGGTGCTCGATCGTGGATTCCTCTACGGCGATTCAGTATTCGAGACTCTTCGAACCATCGAAGGTCGCGGTCTGTTTCTGAAAGAACACCTCGATCGGTTACGGAAATCACTGGCAAGGTTGGAGATCGATTTCCAATTTAAAGACCCCTGGATGGAGCAACGGATCGATCAACTGGTGCAGCAGCAGATCGGCACCGAGGTCGTGTTGCGCATCACCGTGACCCGAGGGGATCGCATCGATGGAGCTCTAGAAGGCTCCGGATGTCAGCCAAGGCTGGTGGTGATGAGTTCACCCATCACCTCCGACCCTCCCAGCCATCCCTTGAAGCTGGTGATTTCCAGTCGGCACAAAACACCTCCAGAGGTATTCGATCCAACCATCAAGAGTGGCAATTACCTCGGTTCGATCCGCGCCAGGGATGAAGCGAAGGCTGCCGGAGCGGATGATGCGGTATTGCTCTCGCCGGACGGTGTGGTCACGGAACTGACCTGCGCCAATCTATTCTGGATCACGGATGGTACCGCCTTCACCTGTGACGATGCCCTGGTTCTGAACGGGATCACTCGTTCGGTCGTCATCCGATTGCTCGAAGAGCAGGGGGTCGAGGTGAGAGTGGGGCGATTCAGTAGATTCGAGTTGAATCGTGCAGGCGAAGCCTTTGCCACATCTTCGATACAAGGGGTCAGGGCCATCGGATCTCTAGAGGGAAGATCTC
>CAVOEM010000109.1:0-9151 GCA_963694575.1 Planctomycetes bacterium UBA1146
AGTTGGAATGTGGGGGGTGCCGTAAACAAGGGTGAAGTGATACAATCGGTCTCTCTGACCGTAATTCTGCCCTGAGAATCGGTGAGTTGAGGAAGAAATGACCCTGGCTAGATGACGCTTCTCGGCCCTCACGGGGCCCATAAAAAGTAATCGTCCAGTGGCTCAACGAGCTCAGGATTACTCTTTCTCAGTCCAACTTCGAACCAATTTGACTGCTGAACAGGAGATTCCGATGTCTGACTTTCACATCCTCATGAGGATCGCCATGCTCTCGATCTTGCTCCTGGCAGGTCAAAGTGTTCTGGCTCAGGATCCCGGATATATCTTCCATTTTGATACCAGTGGATCGGGTCCTTCCGGTGCCACCGTCACCACTCGTTCCTTGATCGATAATCCTGGCGGTGATCTGGCAGGGTGGTCTGTCGCCATCTGCTACGATTCCAATATCGAGGTGGTCGAGGTGACCAGCGGTACGGCGTCCACCACCGCAAATGCCGGTGGACCCGCTGATTTCGATGAACTCAGCCTCTTTCCCGGTTTTGGAGTACGGCAAGGAGTGGTGGTCAATTTCGTTGGACTCAATAACTTGCCGGTGTCACAGGATCACGAGACCATCATCATGCAGACCCAGTTACTGGGAGCCGACGACACCTTTGCCAGCATCCAGTTCTGCGCCGAAGTGTTCCCCGGTGATTCTTCGATATCGGAGAACCTCGCCGTGGCTCCAGGCGGAATCGCCATCATCCCGACCACAGAGGATGGGTTGATCGAAATTGGCGGGGTGCTCCCCTTCGCCCTCAGTGCCAACGCTTCTGCTGCAACAGTGGAGCAGGGACTGGATGTTGATGTCCAGATCCTCGTCGATGCTCCCGAGAGCAACTACGGCTTCTCCTTTGGCTTTGCTCACTCGGGAGATGCCCTGGCGCTGACCAGTGCCGAGCCAGGAGCTGCGCTCATCGGTTTCAACGGAGGTGCCGGTCCGGAGTACCTGCTGATCGATATCGATCCCGAGGGTGCCTCTGGTCTGATCGTCGCCTGTCTCTACGCAATCAATTCCATCAGCGAGATGTCCGCAGGTAATAATCAAGAACTGATCGTGGGGCACTACCAAGCGCTCGACACCTCACCACTCGGTTCGACCAGCCTCGATTTTTCCGGCGACCTCGTGACCCAGGCTCCTTCGCCACCGACCGCCATCGTCATCTCACTGGGTTCCGGTTCTGCGGTGGTCAACACCAGCGGTACCAGCATCGAGATCCTTGAAGGTGTCGTGGGCGTTCAGTTCACCCGTGGTGATTTCGACGGCAACGGCAACCTCGACCTGGGCGACCCGGTCAACCTGCTCGGTTACATGTTCAACGGTGGTGCGCCTTCTCTGTGCGAGAAGAACGCCGATATCGATGACAATGGAATCATCGTGCTGGGGGATCCGGTTCTCCTGCTGAGCTACATGTTCAGTGGTGGCCCGCCTCCACAGGAGCCGTTCGATTCCTGCGGGATTGATCCCACCGAGGATGACCTGACCTGCGAAGCCTTCGATTCCTGTCCCTAGCGACCAGCGGTATCGATCTTTCCAGTGATCGTGTCCCGGGCTACAATCGGTGCTCATGGATACCGATCGTGAGGTGGAGCCGATGGTGGAACCCGGGGCGATTTCGATTCAATACTCGGACGGGGCTCAACCCTCCTCCGCGCTGACGGTGCGAGAGGCCCCTCAGGAGCTCTCTGCTGCCACTCTTCTGCACTGGTGTGTATTCCCCGGAGATCTGGTTGAACAGGATCAGGAGATACTCCTGATTGCCGAGGGGCAATGCTTGCGTTCCGTCTCCGCACCTACCGCAGGAACCTTGCTGGCCCACTGGTCCGAGGCTGGGGATCCGGTGGCTGCCGGAGAAACCCTGGGCTGGATCCGTCCCCTCCAACACGACTGAGCGGTAGTTTTCTGACCGAAAACCATCACACCCGCCGATCTATCGGGCGTATTTTGACCACTTCTGTAACCTCAATCCCAACTAGTACTTAGTAGTAGTCGATGAGAACTCGGCGCTATAGTGGTAGTAATCTAACCACTATCCAGTCACTGCGGCTGGTCATCGGTTCTGCAGCAATCTCCCTAAAGGGTTCTCTTGTTGAAAGTTAGCGCAGCGGATCCAACACCAGGTCGGTTTGGCACGTTCCATGCTTGAAGTGAGTGGGCTCTTTGGGACAGGGGAGTTGGAGAGATCCTTCGAAAGAAGTCTCTCGTGCAAGGCCACCAGCCTGCAACAGGTGGGTGTCCTCCCCGAGGCGGCATTGTCGCCTTCCTTGCTTCATTTCTTTCCGAGGAGGCGCCATTTCCCCGATGGCGCCTCTTTTTTTGTGCCTACTCGCGGCGAACTTCTCGTCGATTCCCATCACCGAGACGCATCGCCTTTGCCGCGCGATCTCCCATTGCGACCGTCCAGTCACCAGCGACGAGATGAGGTCGGGTACTAGAGTTGATCCGGATGGACCTGGGCACGGATCGGCCGGTGAATCACCGGGGATGTTCCCCGTTGCAGTCCATCTGGATGGATCACCTCGACCGGTTTACGGGCCAAGGAAATGACGATTCCGATTCCCATCAAAGTCACCACGATGGAAGTTCCGCCGAAGGAGATGAGGGGGAGTGGCATACCGGTCACGGGTAACAGCCCGACCGTCACCGCCTGGTTGATGATGGCCTGGAATCCGATCTGTGTCGCCACACCGACTGCCACCAGTCGTCCGAACGGATCGCGACAGTTCCAGGCGACGCCCAGCATCGTCAACACCAGCACCAGGAATCCCAACAGCACGGAGATGGTTCCGACCAGACCCCACTCTTCTCCGATCACCGAGAAGATGAAGTCGTTGTGATCCTCGGGTAGGTATCCGAGATCGTGGTGACTACCCAGGTGAAGACCACGCCCAGTCGGGCCGCCACTACCGATGGCGATGATCGATTGAGCCACCTGGTAACCCCCTGCGGATTCGAGAGCCACTTCGCCGATTCCCAGATAGGTTTTGATTCGGTCCTGCTGGTAATTGGTGAGGAGCGGCCAACCGCAGCTACCCACCAACAGCAACACGGCAACACCGAGAGTGATGAATTTCCGGGTATCGAGACCGCCAACCCAGAGCATCGCAGCGATGGTCGGAGCCAGGATCAAGGCTGTTCCAAGATCGGGCTGAGCCGCTATCATCAGAAAGGGGAGAGCGGCCATCGCCAGAACCTTGAGGAGACTTTTCCACTGACGCAGGCGTTCACCGTTGCGCAGAAGTTGTGCGACCAGCAGGATCGTCGAAATCTTTGCCAGTTCCGATGGCTGAAGACCAAATCCGCCGATTCGGATCCAACGAACCACCCCTCCTTGGGCCCACTTCCACAGTAGCAGCAATCCCAACAGGCCGATGGTGCCCCAGAAAAAGGCCGCCGAGTACTTCTCGAACTGTTTCGAGGGAATAAAGGTGAGCACCAACATACCGACCAGACCGACGATGATTTTTTTAATGTGGCTGCTGGCATAGGGGCCAGGGAATCCACCTTCAGGTCCATCTGCAGCGCTGTGCACAAATATGGTACCGACGATCAACAACCAGCCGGTGGTCAGGAGTAACAGCAAGGCAGGACCGATCCAACCCTCTTTCCAGTCTCGCAGCCACAACCGGATCAGTGAAATCATCGGGACAGTTCCCAACCACGTTGCTGTTCGAGCCGGTTGAGAATCTCGGAAAGGATTGGAGCGCACGCTTCTCCGCCTCCGAGAGCGACCTGTTGCACCGAAATGGCAAAGGCAATCTTTGGTTGGACCACCGGCGCGAATCCAATCAACCAGGCATCATTGAGTTGGGACTGCCCGCGCTTTGCTGTTCCCGTCTTGACCGCGACATCGTACGGAGTCAATCCGTAAGAGGGCTTGAATGCGGTTCCACCACGATCCCTGACAGCCGACACCATGCCATCGATCACGGTTTCGAAGTGTTTCTGATCGATATCTGGTGCGGTCGATTCCCCGATGACCCCATCGATGATGCGGATTCCGGGACCCTGACCACGACAGGCGATGGTGAGTGCGATCCTCGCCATTTGCAGGGGAGTCGTGGTAAAGCCACGACCGATGCCTGTCCCTGTGGGATTGGTGACGGGACGGATCCCTGCCGATTCGGAAGCGACTCCACAGCCAGAGCTTCTCCACAATCCTAACTGCTCGCCACAGGCGACGATTCCTTCAACACCGAGACGTTGGCCCATGGTGTAGAAAAAAACATTACAGGATCGAGCCAGTGCGGCAGACAGATTCAATTCAATGCCGTGAGGATGGTTGTTACAGCGGTTTCTATTCGGCTGAGAAGGGTCGAGGAATCCGTTACAAACGATCTTCTCATCTGCTGTGACGACTCCAGCCTGCAAGGCTGCCAGTGCCACCACGGTCTTGAATGTGGAGCCTGGGTCGATCGCCCACGCACTGACACGGTCGTGAAACCAGCCAGACTTCGATTGGCTCCTCTGATCGTACAGATCTCGATCTCGATAGACTTCCATCCCCTGTGCCGGTAGAGAGGTCCAGCCGATCGCAGAACCATCTTCGATTTCCAGGATCACCACGGCACCAAAATCGATGTTCCTTGAAATCAGCAGATCTTGGCACCAGCGACTCAATTCGAAATCCACCGAGAGTTCGACATCCTCCCCGGCGCGAGCCTGAGCCACATGTAGCGGATCTCCGACCGATCGCCGGAGATGGTCGAGGATTCGTACCTCGGCTCCCGGTTGCCCACGTAGTCGCTTCTCCAGCACCGACTCCAGGCCACTACGACCCACTTGATCGGCGCTGTGATGGGAGAATTCTTGCAGGACTTCAAAGACTCGGATGTCCCTCAGAACCAAACGATCGATGACGGGTTCGTCGCGCTGTTCCCAGCGATCCAGCACCGCCTGCGATGGCAATCCTGTGTGACCGAGGAGTTGTCCGAGGAAGGAGCCGCCAGGATGTGCTCGATTCCGCACTTCCTCGAGATGGATTCCAGGCCAGCTTTCCGGGTCGGTACTGATCTTGATCACCAGATGGGCTGGAATCTCATCCTGCAACGGGTGTCGCTGGTGTCGAAAGATCCACTCTCGCTCCTGGTTGTCTCGTTCGGGATCCTGTACCAGAGCATAGGCCTGCTCGACCTTATCCCACAGAGTACCTCGATCCAGATCGAGTTCCCGTTCCATCCTTCGAACCCCGATCTCTCCCGCAAACAACAGGTTGGGATCGATATAGATGGTGTAATCCGGGCTCTCATCGGTGACCACCACTCCGGGATAGTCCTCCGGTCTCAATCGAACCGCACGAGCGATCTCCTGGCCAGTTTTCTGGTCGAGATTGCGAAGCCACGGATGGTTGTCGATCTCGTCGACCAGACCAAATTGATGGCGTAAAGAGGAACGAGCCCCTTGAAGTGAGTTCCACAGCGCCACTTCATCCCACGGAAAGTTCGAATTCACCCCATGAAATTTTTTGGCCAGTCTTCTGGCCACCCAGCGCACTGGTTCCAGTTCGGAGAGCAGGAAGGAAGCTCGAACCACCGGGATATCGCAAGCCAGGACGATTCCCCGAGCATCGAGAATGCGCCCCCGAGGGGCGGGGAAGTAACGAATCGATCGATGGATGCTGGAAGCTCGAAGAGCGTGCTCACGCCACTCCAGGCCCTGTAACACCACTAACCTGGATCCGATTCCTGCAGCCAGCAGGATCAGCAGGATTGCGATGGACAGGATCCGAACTCGCTGCATTGATACCTTTCCAAACGAAAATCAAAGGGGGAATCGAGCACTTCTCAACAGTGGGGTGGTCAGGTCCAGTAACGGAAACAGCAACGCTACGAAGAGTGCCACAACACCACAACTTTGGAACAGGAAACTGATCGGAGGAAGGGTACCCGCCAGAATAAACTCCTGAAGAACGGCCCCCAGGAGCAGCGCTGGAATCACGATCTGAAACCGTTTCCATGGATGATAGGGATCCAACAACTGCCGTAATCCGCGAACCGCAATGAGCACCAACAGGAGTGGAGCCACCACCTCCAGAGGGGTCGAAATACCACCGGACAAACGGTAGGTGCAGATGACTGAGAGAACCACCACGATTCTCGGCCAGCGATCAACCAGCGCGAACCAGACCAGCAAGATCAGCAGCGGGTCTGCCACTGCAGCGGTTTTCACCAGGAGCGGCCGAAAGGCACCGGTGGTGAAGATGGTCAATCCGAGGATGATGGTGAACCAACCCACTTTCATCGAGTTTCCAATCTCGTCAATGGAGTTAGAACCAGAATTTCTTGTCCTTGATGGAGAGTGGAGGTGGGTTGGATCACTGTATCGCGAAGTGGGATTCTCACTTCAGAGACGATTCCGACCACCAGCCCTTCGGGAAAAACGCCGCCGCCTCCATGGGTTCTGAGGACCATACCCTCGCCCAACTTCACCGGATCGATTCTCAAACGGGGATGCCCCTGGCCTCGATTGGGACCGCCAGCGTAGATGGCCAATCGACCAGCTTCATCGATGAAGGGAATGACGAAGGCGGGATCGTCTGCCAGTTGAACGAGGCTCCAACCCGGTCCGGTAGAAGTGATCTTGCCGATCACACCAGCGGACCCGATCACGCCCATCCCTGCGGTCAGTCCCGTCTCGGATCCACGATCGAGACGGGCCCCCGATCTTCGAGGATGCGGATCACTGTGCGGACTCATTCGCGCAGGAACCAGTTGGAAGAGAGATCCTGCGAAATCAGCCGACAGAAAACGATCGAGTAATCCCTGGCGATCGAGTATTGCCAGTTCTTCCGCTTCCGAGATGAGGGAGCGTTGAAGCGCTTGTTCCAGCAGTTGGCGGTGAAGATCTGCGGATCCGGAGGAAGAAACGAGGGGCTGAAGCCCGTAGCCGATCAAGGCGAGGACCAACCAGCAACCGATCGCCCAGTAAGCGCGCTCGATGCGCTTCACATCACTCCCGTTCGATTCCGTCGAGGCGGATTCTAGAAATCATCCTCGATGGAGTCGAGGACCGAAGAATATTGATCTAGTTTTTCCAGAAAAATCGCCGTACCTCTCGCGACGCAGGTCAACGGGTCGTCAGCAACACGGACAGGCAATCCGGTAGTCTTACGGATCGTCTCATCGAGTCCTCGGAGCAGTACTCCGCCGCCACATAGAACGATTCCACGCTCGACCAGATCGGCACACAACTCGGGGTCAGTTTTCTCAAGTGAGGATTTGATCCCTTCGATGATTTTATCCACCGGAGGTTGGAGCGCCTCACGAATTTCTTCGCTGGTGATCTGGGTACTGCGGGGAAGGTTGCCGATCAAATCTCGACCTTTGACTTCCATCTCGAGTTCATCTTCGAGTGGATACGCCGATCCAATTTTGATCTTGATCTGTTCCGCAGTCAGTGGCCCGACCAGGATGTTATAGGTGTCTTTGATGTACTTGACGATCGCCTCGTCCATATCGTCGCCTGCCACTCGCAGGGAAACACTGGTCACGACATCCGCCAGGGAGAGCACTGCGATCTCTGTGGTCCCGCCACCGACATCGACCACCATGCTGGCAATCGGCTCTTCAATCGGTAGACCAGCACCCAGCCCTGCAGCTCTCGGTTCCTCGACCAGGTACACTTTGCGAGCACCGGCACGTTCGGCCGAGTTGTAGACGGCGCGTTTTTCGACTGCGGTGATACCGCTAGGTACTGCAATCACGACCCGCGGACTGAAAAATCGCGAGCGGTTTTGAGCACGGGTGATGAAGTACTTCAACATCGCTTCAGTGATCTCGAAATCTGCGATCACACCGTCTCGAAGGGGTCTCACGGCTTCAATGGAGGAGGGGGTTCTTCCCATCATCTCCTTGGCGACCCTACCGACCGCTCGCCCATCGAGGAGAACCTGGTTGGTGCCGGCCTTGACCGCCACTACGGATGGCTCATTGATGACGATTCCACGCCCGCGTACGCAGACCAGTGTGTTCGCGGTTCCAAGATCAATCCCCATATCGGTGGAAAACCGACCCACCAGGGAGCTCGTCCAAGCTTTTGCTACTTTTAATATCAAGAGTTAACTCCTCACCCATCTCCGCGGTGAACGGCCTCACCGATTCGCCGGAAACGATTCCCCATGAGGACCTCGGTCCTCAATCCTGATTGAACTCATGTGAAGTGTAGATTCGCCTTCAGGGCGATCCTTCCACGGTATTGCACCGTGGACAAGAGTTCCTTGTCGCTCCATTTGGCATTCTACGCAGGGTTTCTCCGAGAGGCGAGGGGAGACTGAAAAGAACCATGACCAGTTCCGAGACACCCATTGTTCACCCGGCAAAGAAAAAAGGCCTGCTTCCCGTCAGGGAAGCAGGCCTTAATTGGGGAACGTCAACGGTACTGGATCCGTCGATTACCCTTCATTCGGGAGTTCAACTCCCGCAAGTAGGGTGTCGGCCTTATTGGTGGTGTTCCTCAGTGTTGTTTTTTCCCACGATTTCGCACTGGTGGTGGGAGTCTTGCCTGGAATCGTCAACTCCCGCAAGCGCATCCCCAGCAGAGTCGAAGCCACGATCAGGCAAACCACCGAAATGGCCAGCAAACTGGTCGCCAGAGGGCTTGAATCCTTACGTTCTACGATCGGTTGATCATACATGTGAGCCCCTTCCTAACTGGACAGACGTGTCGAGGCCTTGTGTCCCTCACGAATGCCGGTGCCCTCCTGGAACAGGATGGTGCAACCAGACATGTCGTCAAGAACCTTGGTGACCTGGACTTTGCCAATGAAGCGATCGCCATCGTAAATGGTGAATTCATAGCCGATCTCGACGTTATCGTCCTTACCGACCGAGAGGACCACGACCCCTTCCTGAACTCCAACGACCATTCCGTCGATCGGAGGCGCTGTGGTCACACCGATATCGGGGAGACGGACACCGGAATCGACAATTCGGGAGATCAGCAACTGTTGATCATCGTAATCTTCCTTGAGAGCGATCAACTCCTTATTGAGAGCTTCCGTCTGCTGAGCCAATTGTTCCTTGTCGAGCAGAGCACGGTTGCGCAGACGCTCCGCCAACTTCTTCGCTTCTCCTGCAGAGTCGATTTCAGTGCTGAGGCGACTGATCTCTTCCT
>CAVOEM010000110.1:0-9099 GCA_963694575.1 Planctomycetes bacterium UBA1146
GAGAAATGCGCATCCTATTCTCCTCCCGCAACCGACGATTGCTTGGGCGGATCCGCCGGCTTGTCGGCGGGGGCTTCCCCCTTCTCGGAGGATTTCTCCTCCAGCGGCTCGCCATCCTTGGAGGGTGTCTCTCCAGCTGTTTTTTCCGGAGTCCCCTCAGCAGGCTTTGCGTCCTGGCCCTCTTCGGAGGTGCCCTCATCATCGAGTGGAGCCGGTGCTTCCTCTGGCGCAGTTTCCTCGGGGAAAAGACGTTCGAGTCGAGCATCTTTCTCCAGGTCATAGGCGAGGATCCCCTCGACGAAGACCTTCTGTACCCATGAATTCAGATCGAGCGGATCGCCGGTCCACAGCACGATGTTACCGATCTTGCCGACCTCGATCGAACCGTATCGATCATCGATGCCACAGATTTCAGCGGCACCCAGGGTGACGATACGAAAAGCCTCGGCTGGTGTGATCCCGGATCGAACCAGTCGTGCTGCCTGGTAACCGATGAATCTCTCCGGCATGGCGCCGGATCGAGAAGGTTGGATGGCAAATCGTACTCCAGCACGACGATACACATCGGGGATAAAGGTTTCTTCCACATCCCCGGTGAGGGGATCTCTCTTGCGATGGATCAGATCGGAATCGAGAACCACATCGATGCCCGCCTCGTCGATCTCCTCGATCGCCAGGTGGGCATCCCCTGCCAGCACCAGAACGGCACGATCCTTCCAGTCTCGCTCGGCCACCAGAGCCAGCGCGGGAGCCACATCGGTGGCAGACCCGCAGTAGATCCAGGCGCCGAGTCGACCGTCGATCAAGTGTGCGAGATGACGGTGCTGGTCATCGAGATCCTCGTCACGGATCAGCGCCTGCCCCTGGCTGCGACTTTCCTCCGGTGGCAGTGAATCGCTGTCATCGTCATCTTCCTTGTCCGCTTCTTGCTCGTAACGACTCTCGGCCAGGTTCTCTCGCCACCGATCGTATTCCTCGAACACCTCTCGAAGTTCTGCCAGTTGACGCATCCGGCCGTAGCCCCGACGCGGTGAGGTGGAGAGTTTGAGTGCCACTCCTGCTTGCCTCGACATCTCATGAGGAGTGAGCCCAATCGGATGGACGATCCGGCTGACGCCGCCGACCACGCAGTTGTTGCCCTGTATGACATGAATACTGGTGACTCCATTGCGCAGAGAATCCTCGAAGAAGAAGCGAGACGGGTCGAGCGCATCGAAGACATCGACGAAGGGAGCGGATGGAAGATTCTCATTGGGGATATCGAGTCCATCGGAACTGTGCGGATCGACGAATCCCGGTGCCAGGATCATCCCCGTACAGTCCACCTCCATCGCATCATAAGGAATCTCCGTGTCAGCAGTTCCCACTGCCGTGATGATTCCATCCTCGATGAGAACCACTCCGCCAGCGATACTCTCACCAGAGACGGTCATCACCGTGCCTCCGGTCAAGGCCAGTTTGGCTTCACCAGCGGATACTACTTGTGCGCTGAAGAGCAGTAACAGCGCGGCCACCAGAGACACCATTGGACGTGGGGGCAACATCATATTGGGCAACATCGGTTCCTTGCTTCCTGAGACTCTCGACATCATTTCTTGACTCCACCTCGGACAAAGGAAAACTCTCCCTCATGCAATACCTTTTCGATTCTCGAAAGGGAGGAGAAGGGAGTTCCACTCCAGACCACCAGATCAGCTCTCTTACCCGCTTCAATCGTTCCTACCTGCTGATCGATCCCGAGCAACTTGGCCGGATTTTGTGTGACCAGTCTCAACGCCATCGCCGGATCGACTCCGTGTCGGATCGCCAGCATCACCTGACGGGAAAGACCTTCTTCACCCCTCAAATCCTGAGCGCTCAAGGACACCTCGACTCCGGAAGAGACCAGATCTCGCAGGGTGTGGAGTCTCGATTCGCGGCTCTCATTGGTTCCCGCCAGGATGCCGCTGGGAACGTCAAACACTGGCCCGAAGACCACGTCCACTCCACTGCTGGAGAGCAGGTCGATCCGCTTCCACGCCTCGACCGGATCTTCCAGGATGAAGCGGACACCGAACTCTCCACAGAGACGAAATGCCGTCTCGATATCAGGACCGGTACGAGCCTGAATTCGCAACGGGATCTCCCCCGCCAGCACTCCCGAAAGAACACGGGAAGCACTCGGACTGGAAGTATCGGCACCGCTGGGAATGACGCCTTTGGCTCTCAGGAGCGCGTCGTGAAACGCCTTCCTGAAGACCCACGCCACACCCATGCGAGAATCAGGTCTTCTGGTATAGACCGAAACCATCGTACGGAAGGGACTGCGATTGCGACTTCCATAGCGGTAGGCGTCGCTCCCGAGGACCCCTTTCACCGCTCCGGCACCGAGATATCTGGAGGCGAGCGGGCCACCAGTCTTCATCAGCGATCCGCGAGCACCAATCACCGCCGAGGAATCGGGGCTGACGTAGATGGTGGTCACGCCCTCCTCGAGCAATCGATCGAAATCATCGGATCCCTGATCGATGGCATCGAGTACCTCGAAGTGTGGGACCACCTCACTCGATTGCTCGTTGATGACTCCACTGGGCGCCGGGACACCTGCAGCCTGGTCGCCACCGAGCGATCCACCGAGCGATCCACCGAGCGATCCACCGAGCAACTCGCCCACAGGATCGTGCGGGTGAGGATCGTGATCGGGCCAGCCACAGTACAAACAGATCTCATCGGCGATATGGAGAGTCAGGGCAGGGCAAACGGAACCACAGGGACAGACATCGCCACCGTGAAAGTGTTCTTCCAGTCCCATCGCCCGGAGGATCTGCAATCGTGGATCCTCCCCCGGAAAATAGATCGCATCGGAGACGTCGATCCTGGCGTTCGCATCGATCAATCCAGGAGTGATGTCGGTGACTTCGAGGAGGTTGGTTCCCTCGGGAGCGGTGCCATTCTCCACGACACTCACGATGATCCCATCCTGGACCTGGATCAGAGCATTCTCGAGGACCCGGCCATCGCCGATATGAGCCCGCTGCGCACGGATCGTCACATCCCGGAGAACCTCTGCCGGTGAGGCCTTGTCTTCTCCCGCCGCTGCCAGCACTGCTGCCGGAACGAGGAGTGCCGACCACCACGCGATGGCGAGCCACACGGTACATCGCACCAGAGAAGTCTTCATCGGTGACGGATTCATCGGTTGTTGATTCATCGGTTGTTGATTCATCGGTTGTTGATTCATCGAATTCCTCCCAGTTTCCGGGTCGAGCCGTAAGTTTTCATCCCCATCTGCTGGCCACCTCGCCAGACCTGGAGCACGCGGGCGGCCGGATCGAGCGGATCCGCGGAAAACAGCACCAAGTCGGCACGAGCCCCCGGCTCGATCACCCCGATGCCTTGGCCATCCACCACCCGCGCGGGGTTGCTGAAGAGGGCTCTGCGCGCCGCATTTCCATCGAGTCCAGCCGCCACTGCGATGGCTGCGCTCCCTCTCAGGTGGTTTGCAGGAGCTGCCGGTAAGCCACCGCGAAAGGCCAGTTCGGTACCGGTTTGCGCCGCTCGCACTGCAGTCGCGACCGCTGCCGGATTCCCGTCCTCGAGGAAGGGCCCCACCACCATCAGCGCATCTTTTCCGGCGAGCCGCTCCACCGGAGAACGTGCGTCCCCCTGGTGGACCAGCACCGGCAAGGATTGCCAGCGCAGAGTGAGGGACTGGCGAAAATCGATCGCATCGGGGCAAAAGAGAACTCCTGGATCCCGGTTCTTCCCCGCACCCTCGACGAGGAAGTCCTTCCACAACGAGACCATCGCCGATCGACTGGTCGGCTCTCTCGATGATTGCAGGACCGAATCGGCCAGTGCGTACATCGGTCTTCCAGTCGCCACTGGATGAGCCTTAGCATCCCTCTTGCAGAGGAATGTGGCACTGCTGCCATTGCGGATCCCGCTCGGGAGTGCCGCCACGGTAGTGTATAGAATCCCGTGCCGTGCAGCCTGGTCGAGTGCGCCACTGGTCGGATCGAAGGCATCCGCCGCGTCGAGTTGGGAATCGAACAGAATCGTCCCCGCCATCAAAGCGTCCTGGCCGCAACCGAGGGCTCCAAACAAATCATGTAACCCCGGGGTGAGCACCGATCCCGCCGCAGCGTGGACCGTGTTCAGGGCCGGATCTGCCTGGTCCGCCGGGATCACCGCAGCGATGGTTCCATCGGAGTGAATCACCACCGCCATCTGCTCGCAGATGCTGCCGTCGGGAGCGACCACTGCGACCGGGCGGATGACCACGCTGTTCTGATATCCCTCGACCGTCGTGCACCAACCGCACCAACCGATCCATCCGGTCAACAATGAGAGCCACCATCGGTTTCCACTCTTCATCAGAAACTCCCCTCACGGGTGCCGGAGGGTCGTTGCCAGACCACCGTCCCGTTGATGATGACTCGATTGGGTCGGGCCAGCGGATCCTCCGCTGGATTTCCCTCCCACAGAATCACCTCTTTTGCGCCTCTTCTCAGCCATCCTCCAAAGGGTCCCTGGGCTCCCTGAGCGAGAGCCAAGGGCAGCGGAGATGCTGTGGACAGTTGTCCAGAGAGTTGTTGGATCGACCGCCACAGCGAAGTACTGTTTCCGCCACTTCCCACGGCCCAGGAAATCCCCTCTTCGTCGAGTTGTGCGATCAGATGAGGATCTCTGCGGGGCCCCGCACCGCGCGTCAGCGAGGGGCGCGAGACCTCGAGCAACAGCGAGACCTTTTCCAGTTCTGCCAGCGCTTCGAGTACCAGGTGAGCTTCATCGGCACCACGAAGGATGGCCGAAAGTTGAAACTCCTCGATCAGATCGATGGCATTTTGCAGGTCTGCGCTGCGGCGTGCGGTGATCATCACCGGCAGTTCGTGATCGAGAACTTGCAGCAAAATCTCCGCTGCGGGGTCTCGTTCCAGCCGATCCGGTTTCTTGGGGCCGTCCTCCTTCTTGGAGTCTTTATCCTTCTCGCCCTTCTCGTCCTTCTCGTCCCCGTCCCCGTCCTCGGCCTTGTCGTCCTTGTCGTCCTTGTCGTCTTTTTCTTTGTCCTTCTCCTCGGCCTTCTCCTCGGCCTTCTTCTTGGCGGCTTCCGCCAGATCTTCGATGTACTCCTCCAGATCAGAGGTGTAATCGTCCAACGACTCGCGCATCTTCTGCGCCGACTTCAAGGCACCACGAACCTTCTCATAGGTGCGGATCCGCTCGAGCGGAGTTCCACTATCCAGGTCGATGCAGAGCGCCACATCTTCACTGTGCAGGATGCCGTATCCGCCCTCTTCACGACTGCCAAGGGACAGAGAACTGACTCGTCCAACGATGCCACCAGGTCCCATCGGTATCAGGTGGATCTTTGTCACTCCGCTGGCCAGGGTGCGCAGAATCTGCTGGGAATCGTATCGATCGAAACCATCCCAGGCACTGTGAATCGCACTGCTCGATTGGACATCGTCCAGGGTCAGTGTGGAACACAGATCGGTCAGTCCGGCAGTGGCGAAGAGCCCCTTCACCTTGATCTTTTTCGACATCATGGGAGCGTCTGAATCGGGTCCCAGTTCGACAATCCGTCCGCCCCTCAGGATGATGTTGGAATCCTCCATCACCCTTCCGTCGGGACCGGGGATATGCACCCCTTCCAGCACCAGCGCCCGTTCAAAGAACTGAGCCTCCAGTGTGCCAGGATGGCCCCAGACCCACAGCCATGTCAGGGAGGTCAGCAGCAGGGTGAGCCATCTCAGCCGCCTTTGCAGATGGCCGCCGCCACGCTGGCTGGCGGATCGCTTCGAGACGCCTCTGGAGAAAAATCGGTTGCACTTCATCTTGGGCAGTTTCCTTCGATCTATTGGCTCGAAGAAGACCCAGACGGTGCAGTCGTCGCCGGATCCGAGATTCACTCGGGCACCTGCGAGACGGAACCGTTGCCGACCGCGATGGATCATCAAAGTTGATCCACGCGGACCGTTGAATTGGGCTTCCTGAGCGGTCCAGTCGTCGACATCGATCCAGCGACGACGCGTCGCCAGATCTCCAGCGGCACTTGCCGCCAGATCCAGGGGATCGGCCTCCATCTTGGTCCCCAACTCCGGAATCCATCCGAAGATTTCCCCAGGCACCTTAGATCTTCCCCTCGTCCGGTAGGTCTGGCACTCAGAGTATCTGATGGTATGGCCCCCGGAAAGAGACTCTATCGAGCATCGATCCACTCGCATCTGTGCCTCCCAAGGGGCAAGATCGGGGTCTCCCGGCGGAGTACTTCGTGACTCCGCCCATCGAAAAAGAGAGGCTGGGCCCTTTGAACGATCAATTCTCGACACCGATGCGGGGCATCGGATCCACCGAAGAGTTCCGTACCAAGGTCGGGCTCGCCGAGATGCTCCGTGGCGGAGTCATCATGGACGTGACCACTGCCGAACAGGCCCAAATTGCCCAGCAGGCCGGGGCTGTGGCCGTGATGGCCCTGGAGCGAGTGCCCTCTGATATCCGCAAAGACGGCGGAGTCGCGCGCATGTCGCCGGTCGACAAGGTGCGAGAGATCCAACAAACGGTCGACATTCCGGTGATGGCAAAGGCCAGGATCGGCCACTTCATCGAGGGTGAGATCCTGCAGGCTCTCGAGGTCGATTTCATCGATGAATCCGAGGTCCTGACCCCTGCCGATCATGCCCATCACATCGAAAAAAGTCGCTTCAAGGTGCCCTTCGTCTGTGGAGCCACCGACCTCGGTGAAGCTCTTCGTCGCATCGGTGAAGGAGCCGCGCTGCTCCGCACCAAGGGCGAAGCAGGAACCGGCGATGTCACCGAGGCGGTACGCCACCTGCGGCTGATCCGAGGCCAAATTCGATCGCTGACCCAGGCGGACCCGGAAGAGTGGATGAGCATCGCCAAGGAACTGGGCGCCCCTTACGCGCTGGTCTGCCAGGTGGCAAAGGAAGGTCGACTTCCAGTTCCTAACTTTGCTGCGGGTGGAATCGCCACTCCTGCCGACGCCGCACTGGTGATGCGTCTCGGAGCCGAGGCGGTCTTTGTCGGATCCGGCATCTTCAAGGCAGAGGATCCGCTGCTCACCGCCAAGGCGATCGTTCATGCCACCGCCCACTTCGATGATGCAGAGCAACTCGCCCAAGCTTCGAGCGGACTCGGTGCAGCGATGGCTGGCATCGATGCGACCCGTTTGCCCGAGGACGAGCGCCTTCAGGTGCGAGGCTGGTAGCTTTGGCGGCAATTTGTGTCGGAGTACTGGCACTTCAAGGGTCGGTCGAACCGCACCTTCGGGCACTCTCACGTTGCGGGGTCGATCCGATCGAGTTGCGTCGGCCTGATCAGCTCGATCAGATCACACACCTCGTCTTGCCCGGTGGGGAGAGCACGACCCTTCACCATCTGCTGGAACTCCACTCCCTCTCGAGTCAAATCCCACAACGAGTCGCAACGGGACAGATGGCGCTGCTGGGCACTTGTGCCGGTGCCATCCTGATGGGTCGAGAGTGTCAGGAATCGCCACCGCGCTGGAACCTGATCGATGTCGAATTCCAACGAAACGGTTTTGGTCGCCAGGTCCACTCCTTCATCGAACCGATCGAGTGGATCGCTGGCCCTGACCTCGGGACATCGGAGGGGATCTTCATCCGTGCTCCTCGCATCGGCGTGTCCTCCTCGGCGGTCGAAGTGCTCGCCACCCGGGGATCGGAAGCGGTGGCGGTACGCCAAGACCGGTGCGTGGCCTGCACCTTTCATCCCGAATTGACCGAGGATGATCGAGTTCATCGGTGGTTTCTTCGGCTCTGATCTGGTTCAGGTGGTCCACTGAGCCCATCCCTGAAAATCAGGCCGGATGATCGCTTTCCTCTTCCCCTGGAAATGGCGAGGATATCGCTCAGGAAAGAGGCCCCGGTTGAACTCGCAAGAAACGACAGCTCGCCGACGAATCGGTATCTTTGGTTGGGGAGTGGTCGCTCCTGGCTGCCAGGATGTCGATCAGTTCAGGGACAAACTGGCCACCGGCGGCAGCTGGTTGGAGCCATTCCAGGACTTTGGTCCCAGTAATTTCCTGGTCGGTGATCCCACGTTCGATTTCGAGAAGTACCACCAGTGGATCGAGGACCGCTTCCCCCCCCGTCGATTCACCCAGTTGCAGGCGAAGATGGGAAAACCGACCCTCTATGCAGTGGGCTCCTTCATCCAGGCTCTCGAGCAAAATCCTGGCATCGAATCGGCCTTGCAGGAGATGGGTAACCGAGCCCACGTCTACGTCGGTACCGGCCTCGGAGACATTCCGACCATCTCGGAGATCGCCCTGAAGGCGGATCGTGCCCAGCGAGAGTGGGATGCGTTCTGGGCTCATCCGCAACGATGCCCGGCCCGAGCGGCACACGATGCGGGAGACTCGCCAGCAGAGATTCGCGATCAGGTTCCCCCGGCGATCGAGGATCTGGATGCAGCCCAGCAAGAAGAGGGACGTCGCATCTGGAATCGATTCTGGGCGAGCCAGTCATCTCAACTCGAATCCTATCTGTCCACTCTGCGAGAGATCGAGAACCTGAGCATCGAAGGAGAAGTCGAGGCGGGGAAGTCATCGGTACTGCGGGAGAAGATGAAACGATCTGCCCAGTTGCGAAAGGACTGGAGCGCTCCGGTCGAGCCGTGGGCAGCGGTCAGTTCCAATGTGCTGTGGAACATCCACAGTGCTCCGGCGACGCAGATCACCATGATGGGTAAGATCACCGGACCCTCCTTTGCCCCGGTGGCCGCCTGTTCCACCTTCAGTGTCGCATTGAAACTGGGAATCGACTCGATCCAGAGTGGCGAGGCAGAAGCGGTGGTCATCGGAGCCACAGACCCGGCCCCCTGCTCCCTCACCGTGGGAGCCTTCAGTGCCGCCAAGGTGCTCTCCAGCGATGGAGCGGTTTCCAAACCGTTGACCGGATTGCGCGGCACCCATGTCAGTGGTGGCTCCTGCGTGTGGATCATCGGCGACCTGGAAAAGATGAGCGCGCGAGGATTCAAACCGCTCGGAATGGAGCCGATCTCGGTCGGCCTGACCTCCGATGCGGATCACATCATCACCCCGAGCGAGGAGGGACCGCAGGAAGCGATCCGCAGCGC
>CAVOEM010000111.1:0-8999 GCA_963694575.1 Planctomycetes bacterium UBA1146
GAAAGGGGTTCACCCCGAGGTCTCGACTCGGGAGAACATCGAGACCTTCAGCAAACAACTGCGAGCAATGGGCTACTCCTACGACTGGGATCGGGAGTTCTCCACCAGTGATCCCAGCTATTACCACTGGACCCAATGGATCTTTCTCAAATTGCTCGAGCATGATCTCGCCTTCCAAGAGGAGGCGATGGTCAACTGGTGCCCGGAACTGGGTACGGTGCTCGCAAACGACGAAGTGATCGACGGCAAGAGTGAACGCGGCGGATATGACGTGGTACGCCAGCCGATGAAGCAGTGGATGCTACGAATCACCGCCTTCGCCGATCGATTGCTCGAAGGCCTCGACGAGGTCGATTTTCCAGAGTCGATCAAATCGATGCAACGTGATCGCATCGGACGATCTGAGGGAGCGGATGCGACCTTTGACATCGTGGATTCGGATCTGAAACTGGAGATCTTCACCACTCGTCCAGACACACTGTTCGGGTCGACCTTCTGCGTACTTTCTCCAGAGCATCCTTTCGTCAGAAAACTCACCGATGCCCAGCATCAGGAGGCGGTCGAAGCGTACTGCCAGGAGGCCGCCAGAAAGAGCGACATCGAGCGATCGGGAACGGAAGCGGGCAAGACTGGCGTCTTCACCGGTGCCCATGCCATCAACCCGTGCACCGGCGATTCGATGCCGATCTGGGTCGCCGATTATGTCCTGATGGGGTATGGCACCGGAGCCATCATGTGCGTGCCGGGGCATGACCAGCGCGACTGGGACTTTGCCACGACCTTCGAACTGCCGATCGTCGAGGTGGTGGCCGGGGGAGATGTGGCTGCCGAGGCTTATGTCGGGGAGGGGACTCATGTCAACAGCGGCTTCCTCGATGGCATGGGTAAGGAACAGGCCATCTCGGCGAGTATCGACTGGCTCGAGGAGAAGAAGATCGGAAAGCGGATCGTCCGGTACCGTCTGCGTGACTGGATCTTCGCCCGTCAGAGATACTGGGGAGAACCGGTGCCGGTGGTCATCGATGATGAGGGCAAGGCACATCCCCTCCCAGAGTCCGCATTACCGCTGGAATTACCCCATCTCGATGACTTTGCTCCCACCGGTACGGGGAAGTCACCTCTCGAAAGAGCTCAACAATGGAGCCAGACAGAGGTACCAGGATCGGGTGCTCCGGCCCTGAGAGAACTGGATACGATGCCAGGGAGCGCTGGATCGAGCGCTTACTTCCTGCGGTTCATCGATCCTAAAAACGATCAGGCTCTGGTCGATCCGGAACTGGCGAAGCGCTGGATGCCGGTCGATCTGTACCTCGGTGGAGCCGAGCACGCAGTCGGGCATCTGCTTTACTCAAGATTCTGGACCAAGTTCCTCCATGACATCGGGGTTTGTCCCGTCGATGAGCCGTACGCGAAACTGGTCAACCAGGGGATGATCCTCGGTGAGGACCATCGCAAGATGTCGAAGCGTTTCGGCAACGTCGTTGATCCTCTCGATGTGATTGCAGAGCAAGGAGCGGACTCACTGCGGGTCTACGAGATGTTCATGGGCCCCATCGAAGCGGACAAACCGTGGTCCACCGGTGGTTTGATGGGGGCGCGTAGATTCCTCGATCGTGTCTGGCGGCTCTTTTTTGACCAGGATGATCAGTTGCACGACACCCTGTCAGCGCAGGCCACAGATGACCAGATGAGAATATTGCATCGCACCATCGACAAGGTCGATCGCGATACCGAGGGATTGCGTTTCAATACGGCCATTGCGCAGATGATGACCTTTGTCAACGAACTCAATCCGTTGGAGACGCGGCCAAGGGCGATACTGGAACCGTTCTGTCTGTTGCTCGCCCCCTATGCTCCTCATCTGGCCGAGGAGTTGTGGAGTGCACTGGGACATGAAGAGTCGCTGATGTGGGAGAAATTCCCGCAGGCGGACCCACGGTGGCTTCAGCAGGAATTGGTCGAAGTTCCGGTGCAGGTCAACGGCAAGGTTCGTAGCAAGATTGAAGTTGCCGTCGATATCGGTAAGGAACAGATCCAGGAACAAGTCCTTGCTGACTCCCGTGTGCAGGAGTACACCGAAGGCAAGGAAATCGTCAAGTTCGTGTGGATACCCGGGCGGATGGTGAACCTGGTTGTTCGCTGAGCGAGGTCTGCTGAGTTCAGGCGATTGAATTCATGATGCGTCACTGAAACCGATGGAAATCGATCTTCGGATCGGGTCTTCAGGAACGACCGGAGTGCGTCAAATACGCTCCGGTTGATTTTCTATCGAAAAAACCGAGATCAGTAACTGATCACTACATCGATGAGGGGTACTGAATGAACAAGGAATTGATCGCCGAGTTGACCCGCGCCTATTGGATGGAACTGGAAGCGGTGATCAACTTCATCTGCGCATCTACCAATCTTGTCGGAGCCCGGGCGGAGCCGATCAAGCAATCGCTCGCTGCGGATGTGGTCGAAGAGACACAACACGCCCAGAATTTGGCTAGACGCATTCATATCATCGGCGGGACCATTCCTGGCAGCATGCAGTTCAAACCGGGTCAGGAATCACTTCAACCCAGTGGTGATCCGACCGATGTACTCAGCGTGATTCGGGGAGTCATCGAAACCGAAGAGACCGCAGTGGCGCAGTACAAGAAGATCATCAAGATGTGCGACGATGATCCGGTCACCGAGGATCTTTGTGTGACTTTGCTGGCGGATGAAGAGGAGCACCTGCGCCTCTTCCAGGGTTACCTCCTGGAGTATGAGCAGTCCTAGACTTGCATCGGAAATTGCTTCAACTGGTTGGAAAAGTCATCTCGGATGGGATGACCCAGCCATCGAATTCTTCAGCGCTGCAATACCCTTTTTCCACCGCCACCTCTCGCAAGGTCTTGCCCTCGGCGTGGGCAGTCTTGGCCACATCGGCAGCGTTGTCGTAACCGATGTGAGGATTGAGAGCGGTGACTAGCATCAACGAGCGGTGCAGGAGTTCATCGATGCGCTGCTGGACCGGTTCGATTCCGGAGGCGCAGTTCTTTCGAAATGAATCGATCGAAGAGGCCAGTAGATCGATCGATTGCAAGATGCAATCACCGATCACCGGCATGTAGACATTCAGCTCGAAATTTCCAAGCGCTCCACTGAATCCGATGGAGGCGTCGTTGCCGATCACTCGTGCACACGCCATCGTTATCGCCTCGGACTGGGTAGGATTGACCTTGCCCGGCATGATCGAGGACCCCGGTTCATTGGCGGGAATGGTGATCTCTCCGATGCCACAGCGAGGGCCACTGGCGAGCCAGCGGACATCGTTAGCGATCTTGTGCAGTGCGGTGGCCAGACTCTTGAGACTTCCGGAGAGACCGACGATCGCTTCCTTGCCACCGAGCTGAGCAAATTTGTTGGGTGCCGGGACAAACGAGATGCCGGTCTTCTTGGCCAGTGCCGCAGGAACCTTCTCGGCATATCCAGGGCGAGTGTTGAGACCGGTACCGACGGCTGTACCGCCGATCGGTAACTCGAGAACCAGTGTCAGGGAGTCCTGGATCTGCTGCTTGGTGATGCGCAACTGATCGGACCAGCCAGAGATTTCCTGCCCGAGGGTCAGTGGAGTGGCATCCTGCAGGTGAGTTCGACCGATCTTGACCACGGTTGAAAACTCCGCAGCTTTCTCATCCAAGCACTTCCTCAAGGCATCGATGGCGGGGAGTAGTCGATCGTGGCACTCGCTGGCGCAGGCGACATGGATGGCCGTAGGAAAGGAATCGTTGGTGCTCTGGGCGTGATTGACATGATCGTTGGGATGCACTGGACTCTGACTGCCGAGCGGTTGCCCGAGTGCCTGATTGGCCCGGTTGGCGATCACCTCGTTACAGTTCATGTTGGACTGGGTACCGGAGCCGGTCTGATAGACCACCAGCGGGAAGTGATCATCGAGATCACCGTGGATCACTTCTTCGGCTGCCGAATCGATGGCGCTGGCGATCTCGCCGGAGATTCCACCGAGTTCGGCATTGACTACTGCGGCCGCTTGCTTGACCAGGCCCATCGCACGGATCAGCGGACGTCGCATCCGCTCCTGCCCGATGCAGAAGTTCTCGAGGGAACGCTGGGTCTGTGCTCCCCACAATCGATCCGCCGCAACCTTGACCTCACCCATCGTGTCCTTCTCGATGCGGTGTTCCATCGGCATTCTCCCTGCCAGGCCATCGCCCGGCTCTGCTCGACCTACAGACAGGGTACCCCAAGAGCCATTCCCAGGGCCAGCGATGCGGGGAACTCTTCTTCATCTGCGTGAGTTTTTCATGGTCGGATTCCTTGGAGAGTGCGGCTAGCATATGCAATTCGACCCGCCAACTTGACCCACGACGGATCAAGTCAGCGGCTCGCTGTTGCGGAGGGCAACCAGCAGATGGACACTCCACATGAGTGTGATCATCACGATCCGCAGATACTGCTACCGGCGTGGTACCGCAAGAGGTGGAGGATTACTCCTCAGCCAGCCGTGAAGGGAAGTCCAGCCGTGAAGAGTCTTGAGAAGCAGTTCGCTTGTTTTCTGTCGCTGATTTTTATCCTGACGAGCCCAAGCGCAGCTCAGGATGAACCGTGGCAGGCGATGGACTATGGCCCGTTTCTTTCCGCTGCCATCGAGGTGACGCCCGACAACATCGCCTGCAAGGGGATCGCCATCCCGCTCGATGATGACGGAGAGCACGCGATGCTCTTCGACACGGCAGAGTTACGCTGGGCGGCGGCATGGTCAGGAGAGTTTGTCGAGTTGCGCGGAATCGTCTACGACGGACCCCACGGCATCTGGCCACGCATTGCAGGAGAGCCCGACTGGATCAATCCTGCCGGTCCCGGGATCGCAGTCGGCAAGGCGGGCACCTTCGACGATACACGCCCGGTGCCCTATGGACCGCTCGAGAGTGGTCGCTGGCAGGGACTCCAGCGCGATCGAGATGGAGTGCTGCTTCACTACACCATCGGAAAGACAAGGGTGTTCGAACGAGCAGCCTTCACCCGCGGAGAAGATCTGTATGCCTGGAAGAGATCGATTCAACTGATCGGAATCGATGATGTGGTGAGGATCTCGTTATTGAGCCTCGAAGGAGGATTGGTTCTCTCACCATCTCCCCGGGGGCCGAGGGGCGAGTTTATATTACTGCAGCGTGGGAAACCTGTGATGGTCATCGGTGTGAGTGGTGGCGGAGATTCCATCCGAGTTTCCTCGTACAAGGGCCGGGTCGTATTGACGGCCAGTCCAGAGGTGGCAGATCCGGCTCCAGTTCACATCTATATCGCCCCCATCGCCGGACAGCAGCAACTGGTGCCGTTCCGCGCCATCACTGACCGGGTCTATTTCCGCGACCCGTCGCCGCTGGCCAGCGTATGGAACCAGGGAAGTGATCCACTGTGGTCCGAAACGATCACTCTCTCGGGAGAACGCAACGCCATCTTCGGCGATGAGAATGAAGCAGATCTGATCTCCAGAAGTGCTGGAGAGGAATCGGAACGCATCGAACTGCCTCACCAGGTCCGGGATCTCCCTCAACTGTTCAAGATGGATGGGACGAAGTCGAGACTGTCGGTCGGTCCTACTGACGATTCGATCGTGGTGGTCAGCCGAGTCAGCCCGCCACCTCCCCGGCCACTGGCCGGTTGGGATTGCGACGAGAGCTCTGGCGATGCGATGGTGAGCGTCGTCGATGGCGAGAGAGACCTGAAATTGGAAGGGGTGACCTGGAGAAGAGGGGTCAAGGGGCGAGCGCTCGATTTCGATGGTACCGCCCGTGCGTTGTGGACTCGTCATGACAATTTCGAGTTCTCGAGCGATGCGATGACCTTTGCGGCATGGATTCATACGACAAAGGACGGCAGTCTCTTTTCCCAGACTTCTGAGGATGGTCGGTGGATCCCCGATGGAAAGACCTTCTTCATCCGCGATGGACATCTGTGCTTCGACATCGGCTGGGTCGGAGTGGTGGCAGGTGAGCAGCAGATCACCGACGGTCGCTGGCACCATGTCGCCTTCACCTGGAATCCACGGGAAGGCAGGATCGAACTCTATGTCGATGGGAAACAGGATGGCGAGGGAATCCTCAATCCAACGGGACCGGTCGAGAATACCGTCATCCAGATCGGCTTCACCTCGGAGAACTTTCCCGAAGATCCCTGGTTCAGCGGGTACATCGATGGAATCCGGATCCATGGAGAGGTGATTCATCCCGAAGGAATCCTGGCAATGGCGGAGGAATCGGGAGAGCCGATCGTGACCGCGTACGGCTTGCGAGGCGATCTGGACGCGCAGTTCTTGATCGTCGAAAGTGCCGACACATCGGCAGAGTTTCCAGTGTGGCAGCGTAAGGCATCGATTCTGTTTCCTTCCCTCGATACAGATGTCGAGGGAGAACTGCTCCAGTGGCATGGACCGCAATCGAGGCTCGGTGAGTTCATCGCCGATCTGCAATCAGCAAGCACCGCCACTCAAAAACACCCCTTCCAGATCGACAGGATCTCCTGGCCCGACGAAAATCCCTGGAACTCCTGGATGCGATTTGGCGATTTCGACTTCCTCGATGGAGGGAACTCGGCGGCGATCTCGACCTGGAACGGCGATGTATGGCGAGTCGATGGCCTCGACGCTGGGCTCGAAAACCTCCGCTGGCAGCGCATCGCTAGCGGTCTCAGTCAGCCGCTCGGGTTGTTGACCCGAGGCGAGTCGGGACAGGAAGAGATCCTGGTGCTGGGAAGAGATCAGATCACACGGCTGGTCGATCTCAACGACGACGGCGAAACCGATCACTACCAGGGCTTCAATGTCGATGCGATGAACTCGCCACACTTCCACGAGCCCGCCGGCGGCCTTCAGCAAGGGCCCGACGGAAACCTCTACTACCTGAAGGCTGCTCGTCACGCGAAATTGCCCGCCCATCCGCAGCACGGCACGCTGATCCAGGTCGCCGCCGATGGTTCCACCTCGAAGATGGTCGCCTCAGGATTTCGCGCACCCAACGGCGTGGCCGTGGATGCCGATGGCATCGCCTGGGGTTCTGATCAGGAGGGCCACTGGATGCCCGCCAACCGCATCAATCGCATCGCAGCGGGTTCCTTTCATGGCAATAACTGGAGTGGAGTCATGCTGGGTGTCGATGAGATGCGAACCGAGTACGAACCTCCGTTGTGCTGGATTCATCCGACGGTGGATCGTTCTCCGGCGGCACAGGTGCGGGTGCCCGAAGGTGTTTGGGGTGATCTCTCCGGAAAACTGCTTGGGCTCTCCTACGGCACCGGTGAGGTCTATCTGATCCTCGAAGAGGAAGTTGACGGCGTCCATCAGGGTGGCTTCGTACCACTGCCCATCGAGACTCCCACCGGCACCATGCGCGGACGATTCCATCCGGACGGCAGTCTCTATCTCTCTGGATTGTTCGGCTGGTCCTCCGACAAGACCGAGCCCGGAGGCTTCTACCGGGTCAGGAAAACCGACACCCCGTTGCCTTATCCCTTACAGGTCAGGGCCCTCACCGATGGTTTGCTGATCACCTTCAATCAACAAGTCACCACGCCACAAGAATCTCTTGTTGCTTCCTTCCAACTCGAGGGCTGGAACTATCGCTGGAGCAGTAACTACGGCTCACCAAAACTGGACCTGGATCAAGGGGATGAAGGAGTCACCGATTTGGCCATCGCCTCGGCAACCCTGTCTACAGATGGTCATCAAGTTCGACTGATGATCCCGACGATGAAACCGGCCATGCAGATGCACCTGAACTGGGGCCTGGAGTTTGGTGAAATCGGTCCTGCGGCGTCTTTCGTGCATTTCACGGTGCATCAGCTGGCCCAGGTGCGGGAAGGACAATAAAAATGTTTGTCCACCTATCGATACATTCCCCCCGGGATGCATTCCGAGATCATCTCCGCGATTCGATGCATAGATTCGGAGGCGCACTGGAAAATGTCGATGGATTCATCGATAGCGGTGTTTTCGAGGACGAAAAAACAGGTCAGATCATCGGAATGTGTCGCTGGCGATCTCGCGAGGACATGGATGCGAATATACATCTCGCAGCTGAAGCAGTGCAGCATGACGACTTCGACCGCTGGGAGCACCACCCTCCCACATCCCTCTTGCTGGAAGAGAAGTAGCGGCTACATCTCGGTGGCTCGCCAGCAGTACCAGCTGCCGATGCTGCGGTAGGGTTGCCACTTCTTGGCGGCGCGGGTCAGTTGTTTCGGGGTTGGTAAGGTCTTCTTGCCGCGCATCATCGCGAAGCCTTTTCTGACACCGAGGTCATCGACCGGCAGCACGTCCGGTCTTCCCAGTTGAAAGATCAGTAACATCTCGACGGTCCAGCGGCCGATGCCGTGGATGGCGGTGAGGGATTCGATGATCTCCTCGTCGCTCATCTGTGACAGGGCTGCGAAGCCTGGCACCAGGCCATCTCGAGTATGACGAGCGAGATCGCGAATGGCGCGCTCTTTATTGCCGGAGACACCAGCGATGCGGAACTTTTGTGGTCTTAACTTCAACACCCGTTGAGGCGTAGGGCGTTGCAGCGGAAACAGCGCGAGGAACCGGCCATGTATCGTGGCGGCGGCGTTGCCGGAGAGTTGTTGAAAGATGATGGAGCGCAGCAGGAACTCGAAGGGGGAACGGCGTCGCTGAATCTCCAGTTCGATGTTGCCACAGCCATCGATGACTCGGCCTAGACGAGGGTCCACCGCCTTCAAGTGTCGGATCGCTGACCGCCAATTGGCAACCACGGAGGTCGATGATTTGTCGGTCACGATGCTGGGCCTCCTGCGTGCGGAAATCTGAACTTATAATGTCGATGGGGAGAAGTTTCCGGATGTTAGGATGACGCCATCCATGATCCGGGGGAACGGCTGATTTAAATTGTCCCTGTACGGCGCAGTCGTTAGAATTAGAGGTCGATCCAGGATGTTGCATTGTTTCCAACCACCGGAGGTCATCATGTTGCCGATGCGCCACAGCACCTGGATGC
>CAVOEM010000112.1:0-8812 GCA_963694575.1 Planctomycetes bacterium UBA1146
GAGTCAGCCCCCTCCTCTGCTTCAGTTTCAACGCTACCCATGATGTCCTGGATTTTCTCGATGATGAGTCGAGCAGACTCTTCATCGAGCCCATCGACCTTGGAAAGACCTTCCACTCCTGCTTCCAGAAGCGCATCGGTACTGTCGTATTGTAGTTCAACCAGGCGATCGGCAATCTCTTCGGTAACCCCGGGGAGATCCTCAAGTCCCATGACCACGGCACCTTCACCGTATTCCTCTGCGATCTCTTCGTCACTGGCACTGCTGTCATCGAACAATTGGTCGAGTGGATTATTGGCCCGTTCAGCACCCTCTTCACCGGCCACTTGAGCCAGTCGGTCACCAAACATCTCATCGGCACGTGATTCGGTTCCGGCAAGGCGGAGCTGTGCGAGTTCCTCCTCGGAGATGGGACTGATATTCAGCTCCCATCCAGAGAGTTTGGATGCGAGTCGAACATTTTGACCACGGCGTCCAATTGCCAGCGATTGCTGATCTTCGGTCACGTACACATTGGCCGTTTTGTTCTCGTAATCCAGTTCAAGCGAGGCGACTTCGGCAGGCTTCAGCGCTTCCGGAATCAATACCTCGACCGAATCATTCCAGCGCACCACGTCGATCTTTTCACCGCTGAGTTCGTCTGTGACATTTCTGATTCGAGAGCCCTTGATTCCGATACAGGCGCCGACGCAGTCGACATTCGAGTCGAGGGTGGCCACTGCAATCTTGGTACGATTCCCGGCCTCACGGGCGATCGCCTTGATCTCAACCACGTAATCGGCAACCTCGGGGATCTCCTGCTCAAACAGGCGCCTGACGATGTCGGGGGCTCCTCGCGAGACGAGCAACTGGACCCGAGTCTGCTGCATGTTGACTTCCTTGAGGACCACCTTGATCCGGTCCCCTTCATTCCATTCTTCCAGGTGAGATTGCTCGCTCCGAGGCATGAATCCCTCGGCTCGGTTGGTCAGGGTAATGACCAATCCGCCGCCTTTTTTGCTGGCTACGGTTCCGTTGAGCATCTCCCCGATGCGATTTGAAAATTCACGGTGGATGACTTCACGCTCAGCTTCACGAATCTTCTGAAAGAGCACCTGTTTGCCTGCACCGGCAGCGATACGCCCCAGTGCTTCACGGGGGTCGAAGCTATCCCCATCACGGACGGCAGAGATCTCACCCGATTCACGATCGATGAGAACTTCGATGCCATCTTCCTGGTCAAATCGCTTCTGGGCCGCCGAGACGAGAGCCAACTCGATGCCCGTGAAGATCACCTCTTTGTCGACTTGTCGATCACGATGGATCGTGTCTACGAAGCGCAGGATCTCCTCACTCACCTTCAACTCCTTCTACAGGACTTCTGTTCTGCTGGACGGCTGTCATTCCTGATTGCGGGCCAAGGATCAAATCGCCTCAGCACGAGTACACCAGCACCATGAAACCAGGCTCCTTCGAGCACCGCTTTCCAGACAAAATCATCGCGATTCCGTACCGTCTTCTCGGTGCGGACAGACCAGCTCGGCTGGTCGTCGATGACCTGACCACTTCGGAACCGACCGGATCCACCCAAGTCATTGCGGTCGGTGCTCCCAGAGAGTGATTCGGAGACGGAGGGGGGGCCGGCGCGAGCCAGCGAGAGAGCAGGCATCGGCACGACCCTCCGATCCGGACCGAAATGGCCCTTTCCTGGTCGTGAGACCGGGAATCGGAGTCGCCGCAATGTCCGGAATCGGAAGGGGTTGCCAGCCGCACAACGTCGGATGGGCACTCCGCCTCCCGGGCTCCGGGTCGGAAGCAAGGATCCTAAGATACATGGATGACAGTGTCAACTGTTCCAGAACTGGGCTGAAAGTTGGAAATGCTTCTCTGCCATGAAGTTGGAGCCCTGCTGGAGGGGACAAGGGGATCAAATTTGGCGAGAAAGATCGAAACTCCGTAGATGCTCCTCATTATCGAGGCCTTCCACCGGGTCTGGAGGGGTTGGTGGGTCCGCTGGAAACGGTGGAGCAAATTCGTAGTTTCCACCGCAAATCCTCTCCACAGCAGCAGCAGCAGAGAGTCTTCGAGCCCGCACCCGGATCGGGTACGGGCTCGAATTCAGCCGTCGATCTACTGCTGGGTCACACCCCGGATCAACAGAGGTCGAAACGGTCCAGGTTCATCACCTTGACCCAGGCGCTGACGAAGTCGTCGACAAAGGTCTGCTGGGAATCTGCGCAGGCATACACCTCGGAGATGGCCTGGAGCTGGGAGTTGGATCCGAAGATGAGGTCGACTGCGGATGCTCTCCACCGCTTCGCGCCGCTGCTGCGATCGAGGCCCTCATAGAGGTGATCGCACTGTTCGGATTTTTGCCATCGGGTGCTGATGTCGAGCAAGTGGACGAAGAAATCAGTAGTCAACTGACCCGGTCGCTGGGTGAAGACTCCGAAATCGGTCTGTCCGACATTGGCATCGAGGGCCCGTAGGCCACCGACCAGCACCGTCATCTCGGGCGCAGTCAGGGTCAGCATCTGCGCGCGATCGATCAGTAACTCCTCGGAGGTCCGGTGGTTTCCCGCACTGAAGTAATTACGGAAGCCATCGGCAGTCGGTTCGAGCACAGCGAAGGAATCGACATCGGTCTGGTCTTGCGTGGCATCGGTACGGCCTGGAGTGAAGGGGACTTGCACTGCATGTCCACCCTGTTTCGCGGCTTCTTCGATGGCTGCGCATCCGGCGAGCACGATCAGATCTGCCAGTGAGACCCGCTGGTTTCCAGCGGCCGCCGTGTTGAACTGGGTCTGGATTCCTTCCAGCGTCTGCAATACCTCCGCCAGCTGGGCCGGTTGGTTCACTTCCCAGTACTTCTGTGGCGCCAGGCGAATCCGAGCCCCGTTGGCACCTCCACGCTTGTCGGTACCACGGAAAGTGGCGGCCGAGGCCCATGCCGTGGAGACCAGCTGGGGAACCGACAGTCCCGAGGAGAGCACCTGCTCCTTGAGAGCGGTGATCTGGTTCTCGCCGATCAATGTATCCGGGTCCGCCTGGGGCACCGGGTCCTGCCAGATTTGAGGTTCAGTCGGAACCTGTGCGCCGAGGCAGCGTGTCACCGGGCCGATGTCGCGATGAGTCAGCTTGTACCAGGCCCTGGCGAAGGCATCCGCAAAGGCACCTGCGTCCTCATGGAAGCGTTTCGAGATGGGAGCATAGGTGGGGTCTTCTCGGAGCGCGAGATCGGTGGTGAACATCACCGGTGCATGGCGCACCGAGGGGTCGTGGGCATCTGGCACGGTGCCATTGGCATCGGCATCGGTGGGATTCCACTGGGTCGCTCCACCGGGACTCTTCACCTGTTTCCATTCGTAACCGAACAGGTTCTCGAAGAAGTTGTTGTCCCACTGCACCGGGTTGGTGGTCCAGGCGCCCTCGAGTCCGCTGGTGATGGTGTCTTTGCCGTGACCACTGCCATGACTGTTCTTCCAGCCGAAGCCTTGCTCCTCCAGAGCGGCACCCTCCGGTTCAGGTCCGACATGCTGATCTGCATCCGCAGCACCGTGGGCCTTGCCGAAGGTGTGTCCTCCTGCGATGAGTGCCACAGTTTCTTCATCATTCATCGCCATCCGACCAAAGGTCTCACGGATATCTTTGGCCGCAGCGATCGGATTGGGGTTGCCGTTGGGGCCTTCAGGGTTGACGTAGATCAGTCCCATCTGGACCGCTCCGAGGTGACCTTCCAGCTCGCGATCTCCGCTGTATCGTTGATCTGCCAGCCACTCGGTCTCGGAGCCCCAGTAGATATCCTCTTCCGGTTCCCACACATCTTCGCGTCCGCCGGCAAAACCGAAGGTTTTGAATCCCATCGATTCGAGGGCGCAATTGCCGGTGAAGACCATCAGGTCCGCCCAGGAGATCTTCCGGCCATATTTTTGTTTGATCGGCCACAGCAGCGCGCGGGCCTTGTCGAGGTTTGCATTGTCGGGCCAACTGTTGAGGGGTGCAAAGCGCAGTGTACCGGCACCTGCTCCACCGCGACCATCACCGATGCGGTAAGTGCCGGCACTATGCCAAGCCATCCGGATGAAGAGCGGTCCGTAGTGGCCGTAGTCTGCCGGCCACCACTCCTGAGACGTCGTCATCACCTGATCGATGTCTTTCTTCAGAGCTTCCAGGTCGACCGTCTCAAACTCCTTGGCGTAGTTGAAATCTTCGCCCATCGGATCGTTCAGAGGAGAGTTCTGATTGAGAACCTTCAGGTTCAACTGATTGGGCCACCAGTGCTGATTTGAAGTGGACCCCATCGCCGAATGCTGGTCGGCTCCTCCCAGTACTGGGCACTTGCTCACGTCTTCCATCTATTCTCCCATCCATAGTTGTTATTCTTCGCGTCATCCCAGTGGCTCCTCGATCCGGACCAAGGAGCATCGATGCGGTCGGTCTTCAACGGAAGGAACCGACAATTGTCCAGTGACCTCACCGACAGTATTACTCGCATTACCCTGCACCTTGAGGGTGATCTTCTCGGGAAGGTCCGTGGATACACGGCGAGGCATTCTAGCGAAGCCGGATGGGAGAGTCGAGTCGATGAGCGGGGAATCTGGCGCTGTCGGGGGCCAGTGGCGAGATCTATTTGGGAGTTCGTATCGGTCGAGGCCATCGGTCTTCCGCGCCTCCGCGGGCGACCTTCAGAGCGGAGTTCTCTTGCGACCCAGATTCGCCAGGAAAATTAGATCCCTGGCGCTGCGATCTACGGGCTGGCACTTCCCTCCACTGCTCTCACGGATCGACCCGAATCGATCGATATTGTTCTTCAGGATCCACCATGGATCGGTTCTTCAACGAAAAATTCATGTGACTTACGGGTAGGAACTGAGGTTACAGCAGGGAATTGGGGCAATGAAGGATCTGGTGGCGGTGGATCGGCGTTGAACAGTGGAGGATCATCGGGGAGAGTGCTGCTCACAGAGGGCCGGGGAGGAGTGCCCTGGAATTACCTGGAAAATCTCCTGAAACCGACAATCCTGGCACCTTCAGGGCGGTTCAGAGGTGTTTCTGTGAGGAATGTTGAAGCCGTGTGGAGCGACTGCCGATAGGGAAGTATAGAAGAGGTGCAGGAGGAAGCCTTCTGCGCCTGAGGAAGGGATTCAAACCGATCATGCTCTGCGAGAAGTGCCAGCAGAACGAAGTCGCGGTCCACTTGACCGACATCGCTGCGGGAATCAAGAAGAAGTACCAGTTGTGCAAGGAGTGCGCAGCCGCTGGCGGCGTCTCGATTCATGCGCAGTTGAAAAAGCACAAGAAATTCACTTTGACCGAGTTTTACGGCTCTTCGCCTTCTGAATCCAGCAACCAGGATCCGACTGCGGATCCGGGTTGTTCCAAGTGCGGGATGAGATACTCGCTGTTCCGCAAGGAAGGCAAGTTCGGTTGTTCTCACGATTACCAGGAATTTCGTTCTGACCTCGATGAGCTCCTGGAAAAATTCCATGCTTCCAGCCAGCATCGAGGGAGGGCCCCCGGTCGTTTTCGTCAGCAAGTTTCTCGGCAAGTGCAACTCGACCAACTCCGTGACGAATTGACCCTGGCGGTGACCAACGAACAGTTTGAAGAGGCTGCAAAGATCAGAGATCAGATGCGCCTATTGGAGAGTCACTCATGAGTTTCGAAAGCGCAAAATCCTTCGTAGGGGAGTGGCTTGCTGGCGAGGGCAAAGATTCGGACCTGGTCATCTCCAGCCGTGTTCGGCTGGCCAGGAACTTGCCTGGCATTCCCTTCAGTACCCTCGCAGATGATTCTCACCGGGAACAGGTCGCGGATCTGATCGGGAGTGCTCTCGAAGGATTACGCCCAGACCTGCAGTTGAACTCCAAGAATCTCGATGATCTCGATTCGATTCACCGGCAAGTTCTGGTCGAACGCCATCTGGTCAGTCGTGAGTTGGCACTTGGCAGTGGACCCCGCATCGTCTCCTTCGATGACAGCGAGGCGATCTCGCTGATGGGGAATGAGGAGGACCATCTGCGAATTCAGGTGGTCAAATCGGGATATTGTCTCGATGAGGCGTGGCAGCAGATGGATCAACTCGAGAGATCTCTCGATGGCCAGCTTCATTTCGCCTTTGATCAGCAATACGGATACCTCACCGCCTGTCCTACCAATACTGGGACAGGGCTTCGCGTCTCCGTGATGTTGCACCTCCCTGCGCTGGTGATCACCGGGCAGATCGAAGAAGTCACTCGCGCCGCCACCAAGATCCATCTCGCGGTTCGAGGACTGTTTGGAGAAGGAACCGAGGCTCAGGGAGATTTCTTCCAGATCTCCAATCAACGCACTCTCGGCCTCTCCGAGGAAGAGATTCTCGCGGACATCTCCTCCGTGCTTCCGAAGATTCTGTCCTATGAACGGAAGTTAAGAAAAGAACTGCTCGAGAGTAAGCGCGAATGGATCGAGGATCGGATCGGTAGATCATTTGGCATCCTGTCCCATGCAAAGCTCATCACCAGCCAGGAGGGATTGGAACATCTCTCGCTGGTTCGTCTCGGGGTGTGTATGGGTCTTCTGGGTAACCTGACACTGGAGCAGGTCAATCGCATGTTCCTGTTCAGCCAGCCCGGTCATTTGCAGGCCAACGAGGGCAGGAAAATGAGTTCCGATGAACGCGACAACAAGCGGGCAGAGGTTTTGGCTGGCATCCTGCAGGAAAACTGATCAACTTTCGTGGCCAAATTGACCCAGAGGTGTGGTTCCGCTGTGTATTATGCCTGAGTGTTTCAGAGGAATGACTTTCGAGCTGGCGAGAAGTTGCACCCACTGGGGTCTTTTGGCACCTGCGGGAACTCGTAGAACCCAGAGTTCGTCTGGTAAATAGTGCCCGAGGTCGGATCCCACAGGCAGAGATACAATTCGAGATCATCCGAATCCGCGACTCACGAGATGAGGGAATAGCCCATGTTTGACAAGTTCACAGATAGAGCTCGAAAAGTGATGACGCTCGCCCGCAAGGAGGCTGAACGCTTTCATCACGATTTCATCGGCACCGAGCACATCCTGCTCGGGCTGGTTCAGGAGGGGAGTGGGGTCGCATCGACCGCTCTGAAAAACCTTCAAGTGGATATTAGTAAGATCAGAGCGGAGATCGAGAAGCAGGTTCAGAGTGGTCACGGCATGGCTCACCACGGCAACCAGTTACCTTTCACACCAAGAGCCAAACGAGTGCTCGAACTGTGCTCAGAAGCAGCCAAGGAGTTGCGCCATAATTACATCGGAACTGAACACCTGTTACTGGGAATGATACGTGAGGAGCAGGGGCTCGCGGCTTCCGTGCTGAAGGAACTGGGTGTAAGTCTCGACGATGTCCGTGCAGAAGTGCTGGAGATCCTCGGAGCCGATGTCGGAGAAATCGAAATTGACATCGAGCAAGAATCGAAACCTCATGGTCACAAGTCCAGGGCTTCGAAGACTCCTGCTCTTGATACCTTTGGTCGTGACTTGACCGAGATGGCCAAGGCGTCCTCACTCGATCCGGTCATCGGACGCGAGGATGAGATCGAGCGGGTGATGCAGATCTTGGCTCGAAGAACCAAGAACAATCCAGTGTTGCTGGGTGAACCAGGCGTCGGCAAGAGTGCCATCGTCGAGGGGCTTGCCCAGGAGATCGTCTCGGGAGAAGTCCCTGAGATTCTTCGAGATCAGCGCATCGTGGTGCTCGATCTGGCCCTGATGGTCGCAGGGACCAAGTATCGTGGCCAGTTCGAGGAGCGGATCAAGGCCGTGATGACCGAGGTCCACCGCGTCAAGAATGTGATCCTCTTCATCGATGAACTTCACACCTTGGTCGGTGCTGGGGGTGCAGAGGGTGCCATCGACGCATCCAATGTGCTCAAGCCTGCGCTTTCCCGCGGAGAGATCCAGTGCATTGGTGCGACCACCCTCGATGAATACCGCAAGCACATCGAGAAGGACGGGGCGCTGGAGCGCAGGTTCCAGAGCATCATCGTCAATCCTCCGACACGAGATCAATCGGTCGCGATCCTCATGGGACTTCGTGACCGGTATGAAGCGCACCACAGGGTTCGTTATACCGACGAGGCGCTGGAGGCAGCGGTGGACATGGCCGTTCGGTATATCAATGGGCGGTTCCTACCAGACAAGGCGATCGACGTCATCGACGAAGCCGGTTCAAGAGTGCGACTCAAGCAGTCGACTCGTCCATTAGACCTCAAGAATCTCGAAAAAGAGATTCAGGAGATGGATCGGGAGAAAGAGGCAGCAGTCGCACAGCAAGATTTCGAGCGTGCTGCAAATCTTCGAGACAAGGCGAGTCGGCTCAAGAAAACAAGAGATGAGAATCTGAAAACCTGGAGAGAACACGCCGACGACATCAACGGATGTGTCGATGAGGAAGTGGTGGCTGAAACGGTTGCCAAGATGACTGGAATCCCGCTGACGAGGATCGACAGCGGAGAAGCCGAGCGACTGCTGTCCATGGAAGACGAGTTGCACAGATCAGTGGTTTCCCAGGACAACGCCATCGAGCGACTTTCGCGAGCGGTTCGTAGAAGCCGAAGCGGACTCAAGGATCCGAAGCGTCCGGTGGGATCCTTTCTGTTCCTCGGGCCCACGGGTGTCGGCAAGACCTTGCTGGCCAAGAGCCTCGCCAAGTTCATGTTTGGTGAAGAGGATTCGCTGATTCAGATCGACATGTCGGAATACATGGAAAAGCACAATGTATCGCGACTGGTGGGAGCTCCACCTGGATACGTCGGATACGAAGAAGGTGGCCAGCTGACCGAGAAGATCAGAAGGCGCCCCTATGCCGTGGTGTTGCTCGATG
>CAVOEM010000113.1:0-8794 GCA_963694575.1 Planctomycetes bacterium UBA1146
GCTCGGGTCACCATCGGATGGGAGATATCCACTCCTTCATCCATGCCAAATCTCTTGAGCATCGCAGAGACACGATCACTGGCGAACAACCGCATCAGGTCATCTTCCAGTGACAGGTAGAAGAGAGTCGCCCCGGGATCACCCTGGCGACCGCAACGACCACGTAACTGATTGTCGATCCTGCGTGACTCGTGCCTCTCCGAGCCCATCACCATCAAGCCACCAACATCGGTGACTCCTTCTCCAAGCACGATGTCGGTTCCACGTCCCGCCATGTTGGTGGCGATCGTGACCCGGTTCATCTGGCCCGCTTCTGCGATAATCTCGGCCTCGCGGGCGTGATGCTTGGCGTTGAGGACGTTGTGGGTGATGCCTCTACGCGTCAGGCGATCCGACAGCAACTCTGAATCCTCGATGGAGATGGTTCCTACCAGTAGCGGTCTGCCACTTTCATTTTCTTGGGCAATCCTGTCGGCGATCGCTTTCCACTTCTCCTGGGTGGTCCGGTAGACGATGTCCGTCTGATCTTCCCGCGCGATCGGCTTGTTGGTCGGGATCTCGACCACTTCCAGTCCGTAGATCTCACGAAACTCCTCCGCCTCGGTGAGAGCGGTTCCTGTCATCCCGGCGATCTTGTCGTAGAGACGGAAAAAGTTCTGAAATGTGATCGTGGCGAGAGTCTGGTTCTCATCCTTGATCTTCAGCCCTTCCTTCGCCTCGACAGCCTGGTGCAATCCATCCGACCAACGACGCCCTTCCATCAGGCGACCAGTGAACTCATCGACGATCACCACTCCACCATCTTCGATCACGTAATCGACATCCTTGCGGTGGAGAAAGTGAGCCTTCATCGATTGTTCCAGATGATGCGGCCAGTGCATGTTGGCGGGAGAATAGAAGGAGTCGACACCGACCAGTTTCTCGGCAGTCTCGATTCCCTCCTCGGTCAGCAATACTTGCTGCTCCTTTTCCTTCACATCAAAATGCTTCCCCTTGACCAGCTTCCTTATCGCTCGATCCGCCTTGTAGTAAATCTCGGTCGACTTCTCCGCGGGACCAGAGATGATCAAGGGCGTTCTCGCCTCGTCGATCAGGATCGAATCGACTTCATCGACGATGGCAAAAGCCCGGCACTTCTGGCACTGCTCCTCGGGGCGTGTCTTCATGTTGTCGCGCAGGTAATCAAACCCAAATTCATTGTTGGTGCCGTAAGTGATGTCACAGGAGTACTGGTCGATTCTCTGCTGGCTATTCATGTTCGACTGGATCGCACCGACCGTCACTCCTAGCCCTTCGTACACCGCCTTCATCCACTCGGCATCTCTCTTGGCGAGATAATCATTGACGGTCACGACGTGGACACCTCGAGCAGGCAGAGCATTGAGGTAAGCAGGCAGGGTCGCCACCAGGGTTTTTCCCTCCCCGGTTCGCATTTCTGCGATCCCTCCATGATTGAGGACGACACCACCGATCAACTGCACGTCATAGGGTCGCATGGCGACTCCGTTGCCAGTCTTCAGGTATCGCTTGGAGGATTCACGCACCGCGGCATATGCCTCAGGTAGGAGATCGGCGAGCTGGGCTCCGTCTTCAAGGCGCTTCCTGAACTCGACCGTCTTGCCTCGAAGTTGTGCATCATCGAGGAGCTCGAACTCGGATTCGAGTGCATTGATCTGATCCACTAACGGAAGGATCTCGCGAATGATCTTCTCATTACGCGTTGGGACGATCTTGTGAAACGCTGCCCGGAGGCCACTCATCAGGCCCATGTTGGCTCAACCCTTTCGAAGGAGAGAATTCCCTCCGATTAGGGTACCTGTCGCTCCCGATCCGGCAACCGATCCTGATCTGGATGGAAGTTTCCTCGAACATCATCCAGAGAGGTGAAATCGCCAGCAGCGAGCAGATGACGCAGATCCTGCAGTAATTGTGGCAAACAGGTCGGTTCCCTGTAGAGGTGGGTTCCCACCTGGACCAACGATGCGCCGACCGAGATGAACTCCAGCACATGCTCGGCAGAGCAGATGCCGCCGATGGCACAGACCGGGATCTGCACCGCTCGTGACGCTTCCATCGTCATCCGAAGCGCGATGGGGCGAATCGCCGGTCCCGAAAGTCCACCGGTCTCGGTCCCGATCCTCGATTTCCCACTGCGCCAGTCCACCGCCATTGCCCGGATCGTGTTGATCAAGGAAATCGAATCGGCTCCCGCCTCCTCCGCAGCGACCGCCTGCTCGGCAATATCGGTCACATTGGGAGTCAACTTTGCCATCACTACCCCACGAGTGAGAGGACGAACCGCTCGGATCAACTGGGAAGTGGCGAGTGGATCGAGGCCGAATAACAGCCCTTCCTTGACGTTGGGACAGGACACATTCAACTCGAACCCGGCCACCAGCGGCAAACCTTCGAGAGTCTCGACCACCTTGCAGTAATCCTCCACCGTCCGACCGACCACATTGACCAGGATGGGAACCCCGTATCGTTGCAATCTCGGCAGGTAAGACTCGACGAACTGGTCCAGTCCGGGATTCTGTAAACCGATGGAATTGAGCAATCCAGAGGGAGTCTCGATCGCACGGGGCGGTGGGTTTCCGGTTCTCATCTCGACCGAAATCGATTTGGGAACGATGGCACTGAAGGTGCCCGGCGGAAGAAACGGTTCGAATTCCTCGCCGTATCCGAAGGTGCCCGACGCCGGCAATACCGGATGGCTCAGCTCCAGAACACCTCCCGGAGAATTGATCTCAACGGAGAGACTGACCCGAGAAGGATCTCCTCCCCCGGTCCCGGAAGCAGCGCTCTCGGAGCTCAGGGTTTTTCCCGTCGCTCCTGAGCAGCGACACAGAGCCGCGTCCAGGGGACCGCTTCGAGGCGTGCCGTGGGGATCAAATCGCCGGTGTCTTCACAGACTCCGTAAGTGCCTTCTTCGATCCGCTTGAGTGCCTCATCGATCTCGTTGACCAGATTGGTCTCACTTTGCATCGTGGAGAGAGTCAGTTCGATCTCGAAATTCTCTGAACTGAGATCCCCTTCATCTCCGCTGGATCCACGACCCTCCCCGTCGAGACTGGTGAGGTTACCCGTCACAAAATTACGCTGGTGTAGAAGAACCCTCTTGAACGGTTCCATCTCTCTCTTGGTATATTTCTTCTTGGCCATCGGCCTGCGGCCTACTCTCCGTGCAGTGTGGACTAGAAAATCGTCCCGAATCGCTTCCGACTCGGTCTTTCAGCCTGAACAACGCGACACCCCGTAGATTGCCACTCGGTTCGCAACAGGCTGGCCGAATCCTGGGCGCCGGGATATCCTCTCCGTGGGTTCTGAAACCCGGGAAAGGCAGCGGATTCTATGAACTGCGGAGGTACCTCGCAAGGGCTCAAGAAGGATCCATCCCCTCACCCAGCAATTCAGAGCTGGCTCGACTACCTGTTGGTCGAACGAGGTCTGGCAACAAATACCCTTGCAGCCTACCGCAGAGATCTGGTCGCCCTCGCCGCAGCCATCCGACTAAAAGGGGTTCAATTCCCCCATCAGGTGCGGATTCAACAACTTAAAGAGTACCTGCAAAGTCTGATGGAGAAGGGGGCCAGTGCCAGCAGTCAGCGGCGAAGGATCTCCGCAATTCGTGGTTTTTTCCGCTTTCTGGTCCTCGAAAATCAACTCGATGAGAATCCCGCCGACTTGCTGGTCTTCCCACGACAACCACTGCGGCTACCTCGAACCCTCTCTCTCGAACAGGTCAATCGGCTGATCGAAGCCACTTCCGAAGACAATCCGAGGATGGCCATGCGAGATCGAGCCATCGTCCAGCTGCTCTACAGTTCAGGAATGCGAGTCTCTGAACTTTGTGGACTCCGCTGGAGAGATTTCCAGACCGATGGTAAGTACCCGCTGGTCCGGTGCCATGGAAAGGGGGGCAAGGTGCGGCTGATCCCCATCGGAGATCGAGCCGCTGTGGCGGTCCAGAACTACCGGAGCCACCTCGAGGCCGATGCACCGAAGTTGGTCGATCATCTGTTCGTCTCGACCACCGGCCGTCAAATTCATCGCCGTAGCGTTTACACCCTGCTGGCGCGTGCTGCCCAGGTCGCCGGGATCACCCAGGGGGTCAATCCGCACCTGCTGAGGCACTCCTTCGCCACCCACATCCTGGAGAACAACACCATTCTACGGGAGTTGAAGATTCGCGAGGGCTCCGATTCGGTACCGGCGGATGCGTTACCTCATCTGCAAAACCTGCTGGGCCATGCCAGCATCCACACCACTGAGATCTATACCCACGTCAATCGCGAGCAACTGAAATCTGTCCACTCTCGCCACCACCCTCGCCCCTGAAATCCCGACCACCAGATCGAGAGGAGAAGCGTCCCGGCCATCGAGCGAGTCGGAGATCGCGGCTCAGGTCTTGAGGCAGCGAATCGAGGTGCGACCGACCAGGATGGTGTCTCCAGGTCTGAGGATTGCGCGCTGTACCTGTCTGCCATCGACATGAGTACCGTTGAGGGAGTCCAGGTCGACGATGGCCACCTCAAGGGAGTCCCCCTCGATACGGCAGTGAAGCCGACTTGCCCGGCAATCGTGGAGGACCAGTTGCGCATCCGCCCCCCTGCCAAGGAGCACCTGTTGACCGGAGAATAACTGGATACGACTCCCTTGGTCCCGTGCGTCACCCTGTTCCACCAGCAGATCCATCAGCGCGTCTTGTCGACCGGGAGGCTTGGACTCCAACGGCTCGGCCAAGTCCGGCTTCGGTTTATCGAGAGAGAACTGCAACTCCGTGGCACCTACCCTGAGGATTTCTCCACCTGAGAGTGCCCGGGAGTTGGTGGGAATGTCGTTGACCGACAAACCGTCTCCTGTGAGATCCTCGACCGACCATTTCCCCTCGTGGTAACGAAGCCCGGCATGGCGACCGAGAGCCTGGGGATCGGGAAGAGATAAGTTCACATCGGTAGATGAACCGATGACGATCGGCTGCCCATCGAGTCGGAAGATTCCTCCTCTGAGCTCTCCCCCGAGAACCCGGATATAGGCAGTGCCGGGTGCCGATGAGTCACGCAGTGGACAGGATGAATGGGCCAAGAAAGTTGCTCCTCCCGGAGCACAATGGCCCCGAGAAGAATATCCTGCTCTGGCGAATCGGACCAACTCGCTAGTTGAAGCAGTCGAGCCCATCGGGAGTCGGATCGACTCCAGGATCGGGAAATGGCGCTGCGGGTGGAGATCCTCCGATGTAGAGGAAGTTCAGCAGCTGAATGGCATCTCCAAGATCGATCATTCCATTGTCATTGACATCGAGAGCCTTGGGGCAGAGAGGGATCGGGCAATCGGGGCAGGCACTGGTCATGAAGACCAGATTATTGATGGCATCGGCCAGGTCCAGGCGGAGGTTACCGTCGGCGTCACCGCGCAGGAATATCCCGTCCACCACCACATCGATGGTCAGATCCACGGTCACGGGCTCCACCGATTGGTTCTCGATCACAAATACATTGCTGATCGGAGGAGTTCCCAGGTCATTCTCGAAGTGCAGTTCAGTTTGCGAGGAACTGGTCAATGAGGAGCTCACATCGAAGTAGATCCTGGCATATTCCAGCTCGATCCCGGTGGCTGGGATCACCTGCCCATCGTATGGGGGCAGGATATCCATCAGGACACCCAGAACCACGAACCCGATGGTGTTGTCGACCACACCCTCGATGAACTCAGCTCCTGCGACCTGAGTGATGGTGCCCTCGATGGTGGAGGACGCACACTGGAGAATCAATGGATCGAAAGCCAATACACTGGAGAAGCCCTGCAGGGCTTCGACGTTGTAGCCTCGCAGGCTGACCTCGAAATCGATCTCTCCGGCGGACACTTGACCCGACGAAGATGTGGCCAGTAGCACATTCTGGGAGAGCACCGAGAGACTGCCATCGATTTGCTCGGGAACCACTCCGATCCCGTCCACCAGCACCAGGTTGTCGAGGGCGGGTTCTCCGACCCCATCGCTGAAGGCGATCGGCTCGATGTTACTCGGCACCAACCAGCTGGCCGCATCGAGCACAAGGGTGGCGAGCAGCAGATGGTCGGGAGAGGGCAACGATTGATCAAATGGGGCAGCGTCATCGAAGATGGCGACCAGTGTGGCCTCCCCTTCCTCGAAATCGACGCTGGAGTCGAGGAATTCGACCGTGACCGCCTGCATCACGCTTCCATCGAAATTCAACTCCTGCAGAATGATCCGGTCTGGATCGACGGCGATTCCGACCTGGACACCACTCACCGCTTCGACAGCGGTCAGGGTAATGGCAACCTCTGCGGCCGCCTGTCCCGGGTAGACCACCACCTCTCCCATTTCGAGAGTCGGTGCCTGAGCGGAAGCCGAACGGGCCGACAGGATCACCAAAAGGATCCACAGTGCGACGCTGATACGTCCTGGATAAATGGCAATTGCCATTGAGTTCACCTCGCTTCGTTTGCGCGCCCTCGAATCGAAGAATCGAATACGAGGTCGAGAAAACCGAGATCCCAAGGGCCGGACTAAGGGGGGTTCCGACTGATCCATGGATCTCAAACTACTCTCGATTGTAGTCATCTAAGTCAGGAAACTAAGGTTGAAATCAAGATTGGCGGGCACGATGGTTGCCCTGTTACTCAGACGATAAAGTGTGAGTCTTCACCGCCAGAGGTCGGAATAATTTACCGAGGCAGGCGACTGATTAATGGAGAAGGAATGATCCCTTGATCCTGAAGAGATGACCACCAGGACCTGTGGTTGGAACCACTTCGAGAGCGATAGTGGAGAGTGAAAAAAGGGGGGGAGAACAGTGCCCCCCTGGTTCCTGAAGAACCACGGTGAGGTGCACCCCTCTCCCCATCACAGCTTTCATACCGGGGGGGTAAAGCGGAAAACTGATGCCAACTAGCCCGCCCGACGTTGACGATCAGCCGCTCGATGGCCCCAACAGACCCGACCTGAAAGACTGCGTGTTCAAATCAAAATTCCGTGCACAACCTGCAAATCGTTGCGGTGGCTGACCACTGCTCCTCGACGGAGCGGGCCACCACCTGCGGCCAAATCAAAAAGGGGGATGCCATGAGTCCCGGGCTCAGCCCGCCACAAATGCCGAGGCTCAACGGTCATCCCCCCCGGTTGTTTCTTCTCTGTCCGATCGTCTCCAACACTCCGAGGAGTGGGCCCACCCTGAGGGGCGAGCCAAGATCCGCTGCTCCACTCAGTGGTAAGCAAGGCTCGGGCCAACCACCTCGGAAACTACGTAACTTGTTATAGGGAAACGATCTATGGGATTATTTGTGGATTAGACCGAAATCGGCCGTTGCTCAAATGCGAACGCTAATACTCGTAACTCTTTGTTTTGTAATAAGTTAGACCAGATGCTACAAGATCGTGCACTTTGCTTCACTACGACTCACTCGACCGATTCCCCCGCCGGCAGAATCTGGTACTTGCTCATCAATCGGTAGAGCCTGTTGCGGTCGATGGAGAGCAGGGTCGCAGCGCGACTCTTGACTCCATGGGTATGGACCAGCGCCTGACGAATATGCTCGGCGACCACTTCATCATAGGTCGGGAACTCACCTCTGCTGGAGGGTCTGAACTGCCCCCCTGCGGCCATCGAGTCCCCGACAGTACGGATGGGATCCTTGAATCCGGCCAATCCCGCCTCGAATCCCTCACCCTGCTCACGAATCTCTTCGGGAAGGTCTCCCGGCTCGATCAATTCTCCTTCACCGAGGGCAAAGGAGCGCTCGATACAATTGTTCAGTTCCCTGACATTTCCGGGCCAGGAGTAACTCTTCAGAAGCTTGAGCGCTGCTGGAGTCAGCTTCCGTGGCTCCCCATTCCAGTTGTAATTTCTCGCCACCTCTCTGGAGAAATGATTCGCCAGATCTTCGATCTCCGATTCTCTCTCACGCAGGGGAGGAACCATGATGTTGACCACATGAATTCGGTAGAAAAGGTCTGCTCTGAATTTTCCTTCTCGCACCAACTCCTGGATGGGTCGATTGGTCGCAGCGATCACACGAGCATGAATCTTCAGTGCCTTCGTCGATCCTACCGGAGTGACCTCTTTCTCCTGCAATGCTCGCAGAAGTTTCACCTGAAGATCCAGATCGAGTTCTGTGATCTCATCGAGAAACAGGGTCCCTCGCTTCGCAGCAATGAAGACTCCGTCTTGGTCTGATGAGGAGCCTGTAAATGCTCCCTTCTTGTGACCAAACAACTGACTCTCCAGAAGTGTTCGAGAAAGAGCTCCACAGTTGACTGCCAGGTAGGGATGGTCTTTTTCGGTGAAGTCTGGCATCTCCAGTTTCAATCTCCGGTTCCGCTGACGATGCAACTCGTGAGCCACCAGTTCCTTGCCGGTGCCAGGCTCTCCTTGAATCAACACGGGTGACGGGATCTTGGCCGCCTGCTTGACGGTTTCGAACACCTTCACCATCTGAGGGTCGCTCTGGATGATCTTGGAAGTAGGGATACTCGGATTGGCCATATCGAGCATTTCATGTCGAATCACCAGAGCACGGAGGATCTGCTCCCTGAGCACCTCATCCCCCTTGATCTTGTCGACGATGGCCCTGATCCCCTTTCGAATCAGTCTTTCCCGGTGATCCTCCAGCACGCTGGAGAGGATGATGAACTGGATCGATCGATCGACTTCATTGACCACGTCATGGAGCTGGTCCCCTTGAAGGTAGGGCATGTCCATATCACTGATGATCAGATCAAACGTCTCATTCTGTAATCGCTCCCTCACCTGTCTCGGGTCGTGTTCAGTTTCTA
>CAVOEM010000114.1:0-8762 GCA_963694575.1 Planctomycetes bacterium UBA1146
TGACAAGTTTCTGGAGACGGTGGAAGAGGCTCGCGAAAGTGGAGAGAAGACCACTGGAGCGGGAATCGGTGGAAAGCTACCGGCATTTCTGGGGCAGTCCGAGGTGCTTCGCTGATGCCATTTCTGATGGCAACTCTGGCATGGGTGACGATGGGGCTGGCTGTCCAGCTGGCGATCCGTGCGCCACTGCCAGGCGGAGCAGTGGTAGCGGTCTCCCGCACCTTGCTGGCAGAAATATGGCGCCGTGGCGTATTGCCTGTTTGCGGTGCCATCCTGTTTCTTGGCCTGGCGCTGTTACCGTGGATTCTCGAGGACTCATCCGAGGAATCGTCGCAATTACAAACCCTCCTCGACTACGGACAGGTATGGATCTCCTCTGTACTGCTTCTCCTCTCGATGTGGATCACCAGCGGAAGTCTGTCAGACGAGATCGTGACCGGCAGGATGCGTGTTCTGGTGGTTCACCGTTACGGCAAGAGTGCACTCTTGCCGGGAAAATGGTTGGGCAGTTTGTGGGCCATCCTGGCACTACTGGTACCCGCCACGGCAATGCTCTGGATCCTCTGCGGACAGGTGGTGGAGAGTTCTACCGATCTGTTCGGTGAACCCGCGGTGGCGCTGGTGTCACCCGAAATCATGGAGGTCACTCGCGAGGATGTGGAGATTTACCTGGCACTCCAGATGCTGGAAGATCCGGCAGGGTGGGGAGTGCTTGAAAGAGACAAGGCGATTCGCATTGCTCGATCGCGTCTCGATCGGTGGTCGCGCTCGCTGGTCCAGGGAGTTCCGATGGATTACCACTTCCACTATCCCGCTGGATTGAGCGAAGGTGCAGTGCTCGAGTTCAGGCCGTCGCTGGGTCGTCTTCATCGATCGGAGAGGGCCCGGATTCGCCTTCACCTGGCGGGCAAATCCAGAGATGTGGTGCTCAGAAACTCGGTCAGGAGTCAAATCGAGATGCCGGATGAATTCGTCGGCATGACCGATGTCGTCGTCACGATGGAGTTCCTGGGAGCCGTTTCAGAAGGGATTCGCATCCCCTCGTTGAACTGGAGCGGATTGGACGCTTTGCAACTGAGGGTTCGAGAAGATTCCTTGCTCTCCTCGCTGATACGCTCGCAGTTGTTGCTGTGGATCCGCTGCGGGTTCGTCGCTGCACTGGGGTTGTTGGTGTCGACCTTCCTCGGCTTGCCGGTGGCCACTCTGCTGATGCTGTGCTTCTTCATCGCAGCGGCCGGAGGAGGATTTGCGGGTGCCTTCGATGATAGCCATGGAGGGTCCCATCACGATCCTCGGGATCAGGAACCTTCGAGGGTCCTCATCGATCTGCTGGCCAGTGGAGGGGAATGGGTCGTCAGCTTCCTCGGGGATTGGAGTCGACATGTGACCGGCTCGCGCGTCGCTGCGGGAGAAAATGTCAAGGTGTCGGAGCTCTACTCCGGGTTCACCACGATTGGTTTGATCTGGGTCGGTGTGGCTCTGCTACTGGGAAGCTGGTTGAATTCCCGCAAGGAGCACGGGTTGGGAGTGGACCGATGATCCATCGATCGGAGGCGATTCCCCTGCTGCTGTTTCTACTGCTACTGGCTGCTGCAGCAGCGATCACGGTACCGCTGGATCGTGGGCTCGAAGAGGATGGAATCTCGTTGCCGATTTCCCGTGCCACTGGTGTTCCAGCCGATGTCTTGTTGATGCAGCAAGCACTGGGTGCTTTTCGGGGTTGGGCCATCGATGCGTTGTGGCTTCGAGCACTGGAACGTAGAGAACAGGGTCGGCTCCACGAATCTATGGAACTGGCGACCTGGATCACCAAGCTACAACCGTACTTTCCCAGGGTCTGGAATTTCCAATCGTGGTTGCTGGCCTTTGAACTGGCGCTCGACAGCAGGGATCCACAGCAACGCTGGTCCTGGGTGCTGGAGTCGATCGACCTGCTCAGAGGACCGGGATTGAGGGCCAATCCCTTCAGCCACGAGATCCACGGCCAACTCTCTTACCTGTTCTGGTTCAAGATCGGTGAGTTCCAGGATGAGTCCGCAGGGTATTACCAGCGGCGACTGTGTCAGCGTTGGCGTGGAATCCTCGGCGATCCTTCCGCGAGTGAGTCCCAGCCATACCGGGAAGTTCTACAGAGGATCTCTAACGCAGCAACGGAGGCATCTTCCTCGACCCTACCGTGGCTACAAGATGGACGGCTGGTCGATGCCATCGACAGGGCGCTCGATGATCCCGAGCCAGTTCTGCGAGAAGGAGTCGAGATCGCGATTCCCCGCCTCCCCGCCGAACATCGGCAAGAAGTGGAGGACATGTTGAGGCGACGCCTGCTGGAGGGCGAGTTGAACATGTCACCAGAACTGATGGAGAGACTCTCCCGGTATCTGGGTCCGGTCGATTGGCGAACTCCAGGGGCTCATGCCATTTACTGGGCGGCACAGGGAGTGCTTCGTTCCCGTCCCGGTGGACTTTCGGAATCACTCGATGACTCCAACATCGAGGCTGTCCTGGTGTCGACCAATGTTCGCATCGGGCTGCAGAAGTTGGTGCGCTATGGACGCCCTCTTCTCGATGAGCAGGGATCGCTGATCACCAGTTTGCCACAACCTGGAATCTTGCCCTCCTATGAGCGATCTCTGATCTGTCTGACCCAGGGGCAGGGGATTCCCGATGAGTTACTGCCTCGGATGCTGGAAATCCTCGCCGAATCGGTGGTGACAGCTTGGCTCCAGGGGGAGGACCCGATGGCGATTCAATTGCTGGGTCGATATCGAGAACTCGCCGGAGGCACCATCTCCCAGCCAGCCGCTGCAGCGCTGGAGTCTCAGATCGAGACTCTGGTACTCGGCACGTTGACCGAAGAGGATGGAGAACGAGAGCGAAGAGGCTTGTTGGTCGGAATTCGTGGCAAATCGCTGGTGGCTGGCGGCGGCGGTGGGACCTCCCAGGAGGCCTTCAGGGGTGAACAACTGGCGAATCGTCTGGAAAAGAGATGGTACGGCGAGCATTTACCGGATGTCCGTCGCGATTCGATCATTTCAGCACTACGGACTCCTGAATTTTCAGCTCCCCTGTCGGTCAAGCGGAGAATCTGGGAAACTCTGGGTGCGGATGAGAAGCTCGATCTCGATGAAACCACCCGGAGCCTGTTGATGATCGAAGCGAATCGGTTTGGCCAAAATCCGCAAGCGGCTTTCCCCGGGATCGGGGAGCAGCGAGGCGGGGCCGGCAGCAGTGCTGGAAATGAGGATTGATGGAGAATAAAGAAATGATGCAGAAATGGATCTCTGAACTCCCGAAAGTGCAACTACACGACCACCTCGATGGAGGCCTGCGCCCTTCGACCATCATCGAACTCGCCGACGAGAGAGGGATTGAACTTCCATCGAATGACCCTGACCAGCTGGGGTCATGGTTTTTCAGAGGTGCGGATCAGGGAAGCTTACCCAAGTATCTCGAAGGATTCTCGGTCACTACCTCAGTGATGCAAGATGAAGAGGCTCTCCACCGAGTCGCCAGAGAGCATGTCGAATGCCTGGCAGCGGATGGTGTCATCTATGGAGAGGTTCGGTTCGCACCGGTTCTTCATGTCGAGAAGGGCCTCGATTCTGCAGCGGTCCTCGAGGCGGTTCTGGACGGGATCTCTGTCGGGTGTCAGAGCACCGGGATCGATGTCAGGATCATCGTCTGTTCGCTGAGACACATGGATCCGCAAGTTTCGCTGCGTTCAGCGGAGGTGGCGGTTCAGTTCAGAGATCGTGGAGTGGTCGGTTTTGATCTTGCTGGCGACGAGTCGGGGCACCCTCCCGCAGATCATAATGAAGCGTTTCATTTCCTTCGCCGGAGCAATTTCAACATCACCATTCATGCGGGAGAGGCGTTTGGCCTCTCCTCCATCTGGCAAGCGATCCAGCACTGTGGTGCTCATCGGATCGGTCACGCCACTCGACTGGTGGAGGACGATACGGTTCCAGGAGATCATCGGGGCACGCTAGGGGAGTACATCCTCGATCACCGGATCCCCCTCGAGATGTGTCTCTCCTCCAATCTCCACACCGGAGCGGTTTCATCCCTCGTCGATCACCCGTTCCCCAGATATCTGAGGGAAGGGTATCGTGTCGGTCTCAATGTCGATAACACGCTGATGTCGGCCACCACCCTGTCGAAGGAATGGCAGCTTGCCGTGGACCTTTTCGGACTCGGACTTGCCGATCTGGAACGGATCGCCGTCAACTCGATGAAGAGCGCATTTTGCGAGCATTCGACCCGTCGTAAGGTGATCCAGGGGCAACTCCTTCCACGATTCCGTGCGGTTCAGGACGCGACGAGTTGAACATCGGTCTCGTTGGGTGGATAATACGTTGTGGTCCTAGACGACAGTTTCCCACAGTAGATTCCTGGAGAATCAGATGTCCGAATTGATAGGTAAACTACAGCAACGAGAGGTTTCCAAGAGATCTCAGGAGGTTCGTCTAGAGGGACGAGTTCTCCATCTGGTCGATGATGCCGAGGCGATGGTCCAGCAACTGTCTGGAACCGATCTTCCTCTCGATCACGGAATGACCTATCGCGACAACATCTCCACCGACGAGATCACACCTGCCTACGTTTGCTACTATCACGACGAAACCCTCGGTGAGTTCCCCTATGTGGGATACTCCGCAGGGGGGGAGTTCCCGGTCACCAGGAACTCCATCAAGGATGGCGGATTTGGTGCCGCCGTCAGTGGGAAGCGAAGGGGCAAGGGGTCCAGTCGTGAGGCATCCCCATACGCCGAACTGTGTGCTGGAATCCATCTGATCTTTGCCGAGAACATCGAACGGATTTACCAGCAAAACTGCCACAATCTGGGATTGCTGACCTGTACCGATTTCTCGGTACTCGAGCGACTCGTAGCCGGAGAATCGGTCCCCCTCGAGGAGTTCAAGAAGGGGAAGGACCCCGTCACCCGTCAGATCATCGACTGGGGAGGGCTGTTCGAGTTCAATCTCGCACGATTGCAAGGGAGGGTCGATCTGCCTGGCCCCATCGCAGCGACCGGACCACAGACCATCACTCAGAAGATCTTTGCCCGCAGCCGTATCATCGATTCTGCAACCGGGCAGGTCGGAAGTGATAGTGCAGAGATCGGTGACGCTGGGTTCTTCCAGACCGACATCCGTTTTAGCCATGAATACGTGACTCCGATGGCGGCCTCCTTATTTGAACAGAAGGTGGGAAAGGGAGAACCGCTGACCGATCCCGATACCGTCATCTTCTTCCGCGATCATCTGACCTTCCTCGAGCAGGCCATCACTCCGGAACGACGGAAGATGGGACTGCTTCAAACTGCTGAGCAATTGAAAGTCAAGCAGGAGGAGTTTGCCGAGGCCTATGGCATCACCTTGCACGGCGAAACCGGACTCGGAGGATCGGAGGCGATTTGTCACTCCAAGATTATCCAGGACTATGCGCTCCCCGGTCAGTTGATCATCGGGAGTGATTCACATACGCCTCACTCGGGTGCCCTCGGATGCGTTGCTTTCGGTGTGGGTACCACGGCGATCTTCAACTCATGGATCACCCGAGATGTGTATTCGACGGTTCCAGAAACGGTTCGCATCGAGGTGCGTGGAGAGAGACCTGCAGGAATCACTGCCAAGGATATGATGTTGGCGATCCTCAGGGTTCCATATGTCGTAGATGGTCATGCGATCGCCAAGATGGTGGAGTACTGCGGAGCTGCAGTGGAAGCACTCTCCATCGATGAGAGAGCCACCATGACCAACATGGCTGCAGAGGTGGGAGCGTTCAGTGGAATCATCGTTCCCGACGAAAAAACGGTCGAGTTCCTCGTTGAAGAGCGAGGAATGGATTCGGATCAGGCTCGCCAGTACTGCCAGGGCCTGTTCTCCGATGAAGGAGCCAGCTACTGCCACGAGATCATCATAGAAGTCGAAGATCTCGAACCGTTGGTGGCCCTCCCTGGAGATCCCGGAAACGGGGTTGAGATTTCCAAGCTGAAAGAAACTGTCGCCATAGACATCGCCTATGGTGGGTCCTGCACTGCGGGCAAAAAAGAGGACATGAATATGTACGCCGAGGTACTCCGCCACGGGTTGCAAAAAGGGCGACGAGTGGCGGATGGAGTCGAGTTCTGGATTCAGTTCGGATCCCAGGAGGTCAAGGAATACTGTCGCGAGATGGGATACCTGGAAATCTTTGAACAGGCGGGAGCTCAGGTCATCGAACCTTCTTGCGGTGCCTGCATCAATGCCGGTCCAGGGGTCAGTCGTACGCCGGAGCAGGTCAGTGTCAGCGCCGTAAACCGCAACTTTCCGGGACGTTCAGGTCCAGGACAGGTGTATCTGGCCAGTCCTCTGACGGTTGCGGCCAGTGCATTGGCGGGCCACATCGTGGCGTTCAACAAGGACCAATGAGCGACTGGAGATCGGTCGCAGCACCGTCATCTGCAGCACCGTCATCTGCAGCACCGTCATCCGCAGCACCGTCATCTGCAGCACCATCATCGATGGAGACCGGCAATCCTGGCCAGTTCGATCCTAAGTTCTAGTTGCCTGGAGACCGGTTCGATGAGGTCGAGGTAGCCAATGCCCTGCCGTGCGGAGCGGTCCGGTTGCCAGGAAACTGCGGAATCCTCCTCGATCGCGGTGATGACTTCTCGGACCACCGGAAATCGACGGGGATCGTCAGCCGCGAACTGATCGCTGGCGGGTCGCCACCACGATTCTCCTCGTAGTAGCCACTGGTGCCATCGCGATGGAAATTCACTGCCCAGGTGAAGTGTCAGGTCTTCGACGAGCCTGCGAATCAGCGGCAATGAGCACTGGATCAACTTCGTTTCCACGACGCGAATCCGTTCGAGGGCCAGAATCCGCTCGCGTGCATCTTTATTGCTGTTCATCATGATCACCTGTCGTTTCTTTTCTCGTGTTCTCCCGTTGAACGTTCCTGGAATGGAGTGACCTTTGTTTGATCAAGACTCAGGGCTCTATATCGGCACATCATCCTGGTCCGAGAAAAGCTGGCAAGGGGTCTTTTATCCTGAGGGTCTCGCTCCACGGGAGTTCATTCGCCATTACTCGACGGTGTACGACAGCGTCGAAATCGACGCGACCTTCTACGCGATTCCCACCCGCAGTACCGTGGAAGGGTGGAGAGAGAGAACTCCCCCTGGATTCCAGTTTGCGGCCAAGGTTCCACGAGTGATCACACATGACAAGGTTCTGGTGGATGCTCAGGAAGACATGGAGATCTTCGTCGAAACGATGCAGTGGCTCGGTGATCGACTCGGGCCATTGTTACTGCAGTTTCCATACTTCAATCGAAAAGTATTTTCGAGTCCCGAGCCCTTTTTTGATCGCCTCGATCACTTTCTGACGAGGATTCCCGTGGGTCCGAGATACGTGGTGGAAGTCAGGAACCGCCACTGGGTTGGTCCACGATTGGAGCAATTACTCCGGCGGCATGGGGTGTCGCTGGCCTGGGTAGATCAGGCATGGATGCCGGAGCCGGAAGATTGGCCTCGATTGCTCGATGGCCCCGGGGCTGGTCCGGGTTATTTCCGGTTTCTGGGTGATCATAAGCAGATGGATCTACTCACCGAGAAGTGGGATCGCCAGGTGGTGGATCGACGCGATCGACTGGCACGCTGGGTTCCGCTGATGCGGACCTTTCGAGAAGCGGGAGTGGATGTCTTCGGCTTCTTCAACAATCACTACGCCGGTCATGCACCGGCAACCGTGGAAGATTTCAGATCGCTATGGGGTGCGGGAGCAGATCACTCATCTTCGTCTTCGAATTGATGAGGTCCCTCGAGGCCGGTCCACGATCCCACCCGGTACACCAGCATCAGGTTGGTCCGACCCATTCGATGAGTGGGAGCACCCATCAACAACACCAGCAGATCACCTTGGGCGGCAACTTCATCGGCCTGGATCGTCTTGTCCAGTTCCTGGATCAACTCATCGGTGGTTCGGGCGGGGAGGATCTGGTAGGGGCGAACTCCCCACACCAGGGTCAGGCGATCTCGGACCGTCTGATTGGTGGTGAAGGCAAGGATCGGTCGTTCCGGTCGGTGTCGAGAAGCCAGCAGTGCGGTCGATCCTGACTGGGTAAAGGCGCAAAGTGCATGGGCGTCGACATCATGGGCCACCTGGCAACCTGCGTCGGTGACCGCTTCTGCGGTCGAGTTGGCCGACTTCTCTCGCCTCATCCGGCTGAAGGGCTGAACCGCATTTTGCTCGGTGTAATGGATCACATCTGACATCATCCTGACCGATTCGATCGGATAATCTCCGATCGCCGTCTCTCCCGAGAGCATCACTGCATCGGTGCCGTCGAGCACGGCATTGGCCACATCACTCGCCTCTGCGCGTGTCGGTCGTGGATTTCTCGTCATGCTATCGAGCATCTGTGTTGCGGTGATGATCGGGCGTCCCATCTTCAATCCTTCGGCGATGATTCGCTTCTGAATGACGGGCACTCGTTCCGGCGGAATCTCCACTCCCAGGTCTCCACGAGCGACCATCGCACCCCAGGATTTTTCGAGGATCTTGGTGACGTTCTCGACGGCCAACGGCTTTTCGATCTTGGAGATGATGGGGATATTTGAGCCCTTGCTGGCGAGCAAGTCGCGCAACTGAACCACATCCTCAGGTTTCCTGACGAAGGAGAGAGCGATGAAGTCGACATTCATCGAAGCGGCGAAGATGGCGTCTTCGCGATCCTTCTCGGTGATCGCCGGGGCAGAGACGTGACTTCCGGGC
>CAVOEM010000115.1:0-8722 GCA_963694575.1 Planctomycetes bacterium UBA1146
CGGTACTCCAGCAGGGGTGGCAGCCGGCAACTACGGCGGTTCTGCCGAGTACTTCCTCGAGTACCCTGAAGATATCGATACCTTCGGGATCGGTTTCAACTCCGACCTTGGAAATACCGGGATCGCCCTCCAGGGGGAAGCCTCCCTTCACATCGACCAGCCGTTGCAGGTCGATGATGTGGAGATCCTCTTTGCTGCACTGTCCCCACTCAACGGGGTGTTCGGTCAGAGTACCCTCGGGGCATTTGATTACGGTGAGATAATTCATGGTTACAATCGCAAGGATGTCGCTCAGGCTCAGTTCAGTCTGACCAAGGTGATGGCGGGCCTGTTCGGTGCCGACCAGGCCGCAATGGTCGGTGAATTCGCAGCGACCTTCGTCAACGATATGGAAGACCAGGCCGACTTCCGCTACGAGGCGACAGGAACCTACACCAGTGGTACCGACCTCTTCACCGGCCTCGGAATCCAGCCCGGAACCGAGCCACTGTCTGCGTTCCCGGACGCCCTTTCGATGGGTTACAAGGCGCTGATCAAGTTGACCTACTACAACGCCATCGGTTCGTTGGCGGTCTCGCCAATTGTCGCATTTTCTCAGGACATCGAGGGGACCTCACCGGTACCCGTGGCGAACTTCATCGAGGGGCGCAAGGGAATCAGCACCTCGGTAGCGGTCGGAGCCCTCGGATTGTGGGATGTCAAACTCGGTTACACCAATTCGTTCGGCGGTAGTCGATACAACCTGCGAAACGACCGAGATTTCATGTCCCTCACAGCCAGTTACTCATTCTAGGAGGAGACCCCAATGTTGAATCGAAAGATCGTCCTCGGCGTGTTGCTACTGGGAGCCATTGGCCTGGTTGCAACGGTACCATCTGCGGCGGACGGCCCTGAACTGGGCAAAGAACTCACCGCAATGGGCGCCATCCAGGCGGGCAATGGAAGCGGATCCAAGGCAGGAACGATTCCACCCTGGACCGGCGGATACAACACCATTCCTGCCGGCTGGAAGCCTGGGGATCACTATGTCGATCCGTTCGCCAGCGACAAACCGCTGTACAAGATCGATGGTGAGAACTACCAGAAATACTCCCAGTACCTTTCTGCCGGGCAGGTCGCGATGTTCGAGCGCTACCCCGACAGCTGGTTCATGAATGTGTACCCTTCGCGACGCAGTGCTTGTTATCCGGAAGACATCTACAAGGCTTCCCTCGAGAACGCAGCAACGGCTTCATTGACCGCCGATGGCAATGGCGTCAAGGACTGCCGCCGTACCTCTCCCTTCCCGATGCCCAAGAGTGGACTGGAAGTGCTGTGGAATCACATGCTGCGCTACCGCGGCGAAGTGATGGCCCGCACCATCGGTCAGGTCGCTCCCACTCCCGATGGGAGTTTCGTGATGGTGCGCATCGAAGAGCAGGTGATGTGGCGTTACAACCGTGAGGGAATGAGCTCGGCGAATTCGGACAATGTTCTGGCCAAGTTCTACCAGGGAGTGATTTCCCCGCCGCGACTGGCGGGGACCAAGTTGCATGTCCACGAGTCGCTGGATCAGGCTCAGGATCCTCGTATGGCGTGGGTTTACAGCGCTGGACTGCGACGCGTACGCCGTGCGCCACAGGTGGCCTTCGACAACCCTGGAACCGCCAGCGATGGCCAGCGGACTAACGACCAGTTCGACATGTTCAATGGCAGTCCCGAGCGCTACGACTGGAAGTTGATCGGTCGCCAGGAGATGATCGTTCCCTACAACTGCTACAAGTCTCACAATGCCGAGGTCGATCCGGATCAGATGATCCGGGCAGGACACCTGAACCCGGATCTGCTTCGCTATGAGCATCACCGGGTCTGGAAGGTGGAGGCCACGGTCAAGTCGGGCACCAGTCATCTCTACGCCAAGCGCGTCATGCACTTCGATGAAGATTCATGGCAGCCGCTGGTGGTCGATCAGTACGACAACTCAGGCAAGATCTGGCGAGTGTCCGAGGCGTACCCCATCGTCTATTACGACATTCCCATCCTCTACGATTCCCTGCTGGCGCACTATGATCTGCAGAATGGCCGCTATCTCGCCATCGGATTCAATGCTCCCGGTCAGGTGGAACGATTTGATGTGACCCTACGAGACAAGGACTTTTCTCCTGCAGCACTTTCGCGGCGTGGAAGAAGATAGTCGCATCTGACCCCCAGGCGCAGATCAGCTGCCGGGCGGGTGGGGAACAGACCCCACCCGCCCGGCTTCTTTTCATCATGGAAGGTACATCATGACTCGAGCGATGGTGGCGATCCTGGCTCTGGCACTGGTAGGAGCATTCCTCCTTTCTCTCCGCATCGATCTGGCGGAAGCGAGAGTAGAGGGAGATCCCACCATCGATGATCGCTCGCATCTGGCGGCCAAGGCGGAATCTGCCTTGCTGGTCGGAGCGACCTGCGTCGGTGATGTGGTGCTGGTATCGGGGAATCACGGTTTGATTCTCCGTTCCGCCGATGGCGGGAAAACGTATCGCCAGATCGAAGCCCCGACTCGGCGCATGCTGACGGCGATCATTCTCGATGATCAAGGGACCGCTTTTGCCGTGGGCCACGACACCACCGTGTTGCGATCGCGCGACTCCGGTCTCAGTTGGCAATCGGTGTACTGCGATCCCGAAGCGGATCTGGGGCTCTTCTCGATTCAGGCCATCGATGATTCACGAGTGGTTGCGGTGGGCGCTTTCGGCACGCTGCTGATCAGCGATGATGGCGGGGATCACTGGAAGCAACAACTGATCTCGGAAGATGGTCCGCACCTCTATTCACTTCAGAAATCCGCTGAACGGCTGGTCGTCACGGGAGAGTTTGGTTCCATCTTCGAGAGTCGAGATGGAGGAGACCACTGGACTCCACTGGAGAGCCCTTACGACGGAACCTTCTTCCACGTGTTGATTGACAGCCCCGAGTCCATCATCGTGATGGGTTTACGTGGCAACCTGTGGGAGGGACATCCTGGTCGCTGGAAGCGTATCGATTCCGGATCGGAGGCGGCACTCTTCGGCGGCTGCAGCGTCGGCACGGATGAAGTGATCGTAGTTGGAGATGAGGGGCGCGCCCTTCATCGTTCAGCGGACGGAAACTGGTCCGATGTCTCACCAGGGGAGCGAAGAATCATCAGCACAGCCATCCTTTTGCCGGACGGAAATCTCCAGTTTCTTGGCGATAAGGGATACCGCAACTTCGATCGGCCCTCACCTGTGAAGTCGCAAGGCTCGGGGAAGACTGGCCAATGACATCGTGGATTGAAAAACTGATCTTCGAGAACCGGCGACGGATGCTGTGGCTGCTCGCGATCGCTTCTGTACTGCTGACGGTGCAGGCCGCTCGGTTGGCCATCGATGCTGGATTTGAGAAGCAACTACCGCTCAGCCACCCTTACATGGAGACCTTCGTCAAGCATCGCGCGCAATTCGGTGGGGCGAATCGATTGTTGATCTCTGTCCGGGCCAAGGACGGAGACCTGTTCAATCCTGCTGCGCTGGAGCGGGTCCGTGAGGTGACCTACGCGCTGATGGAAGTTCCTGGCGTCGATCGCACCTCGGTGAAATCCATCTTCACTCCCAACGTTCGATTCGTGCGCATCGTCGAGGGTGGATTCGAGGGTGGTAATGTGGTGCCTGCGGAATGGCAACCGACCGCAGCGATGGCAGAGCAGGTCAGGGAGAATGTTCTCTACTCGGGCCAGGTGGGCAGACTGGTGGCCAACGATTTCTCCGCAGCGATGGTCACCGCCACACTGGTCGAGCAGGATCCCATCACCAAACTGAAACCGGATCCCATCGTGGTGGGGAATCTGCTCGAGGAGATGGTGCGTTTACCCTACGTCGACGATGTCATCGACATTCACATCATCGGATTCGCGAAAGCGATTTCTGATATCGCCGGTGGCGCGATTCTGGTGGTCGGGTTCTTTGCCATCGCTTTGCTGGTGACGGCGTTCCTGGTGCGCTCCTTCTCCGGTTCCTGGCGATTGACACTGCTCCCGATGGCCTGCTCATTCTTGGCAGTGATCTGGACTCTTGGAACCATCACCACCCTTGGTTACGGGCTCGATCCGATGTCGATCCTGGTGCCATTCCTCATCTTTGCCATCGGGATGTCACACGGGGTGCAGATGACCGGTGCCTTCTCCGGTGCCATCGTCGAGGGCGCCGATGCAATGACCGCCGCAAGGATCGCCTTTCGTCAACTGCTCCTTCCTGGCTGTGTGGCCCTGTGCAGTGATTCAGTCGGATTCCTGACCTTGCTCTTCATCGAGATCGGTGTGATCCAGCACCTGGCGGTGATGTCCGCGGTGGGGGTGGTGCTGATCTTTGCCACCGGATTCGTGCTGCTTCCGTTATTGCTGGGAGGGATGAAGGTAGGGGACTCCTTCGTCGAGCGAATGGCGACACCGACGCCGATTCGAGAATCGCTGTGGAAAAAGCTTGCCGCATGTACCCGAGGACCGGTGGCGGTGGTACTGGTATTGGCCTCCATCACTGCGGTGTACTGGGGCTGGAGCCGTGCCGATGAAGTCATCATTGGCGACGCCAATGAAGGATTACCGGAGTTACACACCCAATCGCGCTACAACGTCGATACCCGCAACATCGCACACTCCTTTTCCATCGGGGTCGACCTGATCACCGTGATCGTCGAGACGGTACCCAACGCGAGTATCGATCATGACGTGATGGATCGGATCGACGAGTTCCAGTGGAGGATCTCCAACGTCGATGGAGTCCGCTCTGCCATCTCCTTGCCGATGGCTGCCAGGATCCTTGCCGCCGCCTGGAGTGAGGGCTCGCCCAAGTGGCGGGAGTTGCCAAGAAATAGCGAGATCCTGGCGCAAACACTGAGCAGCATCGAGACCTCGACCGGGTTGTTGAACTCGGATGCAAGCGTGTTACCGGTGATGATCTTCACCGAGGATCACAAGGCAGAGACGATCGATCGAGTGACCGCTGCGGTCGAGAAGTACGGTGCAGAACTGAACTCAGAGAAGGTCCATTTTCGCCTGGCGACTGGAAATGTCGGTGTGATGGCCGCTACCAATCAGGTGGTGGCGGCTGCCCAGATGGAGATGCTCGTCACCATCTACCTGGTGGTGATCGCCCTGGGACTGCTGGCATTCCGTAGCATCCGGGCGACCCTGTGTGTGGTTTTACCGTTGATTCTGGTGAGTATTCTCTGCTACGCACTGATGGTGATCTTCGACATCGGCTTGAAGGTCTCGACCTTGCCGGTGGCCGCACTGGGGGTCGGAATCGGAGTCGACTACGGCATCTATATCACCACTCAATTGATGCGAGCCCGGCGCGCCGGAGCGGATCTGGAGAGTGCCTATCTGGTCTCTCTGAAGCGCACTGGCAATGCCGTTCTGGTGACGGGTCTGACGCTGGCGCTGGGAGTGGCTACCTGGATTTACTCCGACCTGAAATTGCAGGCGGACATGGGATTGTTGCTTTGCTTCATGTTCGCCGGAAACATGATCGGAGCACTGGTGCTGCTGCCGGCTCTGCAAAGGGTCCTCCCCGGAGGCGGGGGTGGTGGCAAGGGCCTTCCCGGAGGGATGGGGCGGTAGCGGAAGAAACGGATCGCGAACGGCCATCAGCCTCGTCGCTGCCGTAATCCTGGCGGCCTGCCGCAGCGCCGTTTCCGGATCAAGGCGATGACTTGTCGTGGCCCTCAGGCAGCACCGATGCGGCAGCAGAATCGGTCGGGTATTGCTCGGTCGCAGGGCAACTCCCTGCGGCAAAAGAATCGACGGCAATCGCCTCGCGACGGGCTAGGTCCGCCTCGCGGAGACGACGCTCACCCTCCTCATCGATGACCCCTGCTGCGCGCCCTCTCTCGACCAGCGTCGAGGCCGGATGCTTTTCGAGACGCTTGGTCCGGATAGCATCCTTCAGCGCTTCAGTGTCGCCACGGGACGCAACGATCTTTTCGAGGGCCGCTTCGAGGGTCGCCAGGCCAGGGCTTCCGGCGGGCCGCGAGATCACATCCTCGGTGAGGCTACGGGTCAGCGCCGATCCATCGAGCAGGTCGGCGGCGATTCGATCCGCCAGCCGATCGGAGGGACCGAGCGTGATGGTCCGGCCGGGTACTCCCAGTAAACGAAGAGCCCACGCCGCTGGACGGTGTGGAAGGTTCTGGACGAACCCCGCCAGAGCTTCCTCGGTCCGAAGAACACAGGTTTCCATCAGGAACTGGACCAGCTCAGCATCTCGGTCGGGACGACCGTCGTCGTGAAACTTCTTCAACGCTGCCGAGCCGACGGCGATCCAGGAGAGGGCATCGGCGAGCCGACCGGTCAGGTGCTCCTTGCGCTTGAGAGATCCACCGAGACTGGCCATGGCGATGTCGGAGCTGAGTGCGAAGTGAGCCGACAAGCCCGTGAGTCGCTGCTGGCAGCGACCGATGACCCCGTCGAAGTCGCGCCCGGTCAGGCGGTAACCGCTGAGTCTGTGGAACAGTGAGCGGGTGCCATTGGACACGACGAAACCGACATGCCCCCAGAATGCGCGATCGAAGGCGGCCAGGTCTGCCTTCTCCACCGCTTCCAGTTCTGCGGTGACGAACGGATGGCAGCGAACTGCGCCCTGGCCAAAGATGATCATGGTACGGGTCAGGATATTGGCACCCTCGACGGTGATTCCGACCGGAACTGCCGAGTAGGCATTGGCGAGTTCGTTTCTGGGACCGCGACAGATGGCATTTCCAGCGACGATGTCCATCGAGTCATTGACCACCTCACGCAATCGTTCGGTGGAGAACGCCTTGGCGATGGCACTGATGACTGCGGGCTTCTCGCCACGGTCGACCGCCAGGGTGGTGATGCCTCGGAGCGCATCGAGGGCGTAACTGCTGGAGGCGCATCGGACCAGCGGTTCCTGGACCCCTTCGAAGCGGCCGATCGGCAGTCCAAACTGCTCTCGCACCGAAGCGTGGGTCGCGGCCACTCGCAGGCACAACTGGCAGCCGCCCGCCGAACTGGAGGGAAGCGAGATGCCGCGTCCTGCCGAGAGGCATTGCATCAACATCCGCCAGCCCTTGCCACACCCGTCTTCGCCGCCGATCACGGCATCGATGGGGACCCACACATCACGACCTCGGGTCGGGCCGTTGAGGAAGGGAACCCCGAGGGGGTCGTGTCGTTCGCCGATCTCGACTCCATCCAGATCGGCAGAGACGAGTGCACAGGTGATCCCCAGATCATCGACCTCGCCGAGCAGGTGATCGGGGTCGTAGAGGCGGAAGGCCACCCCGACCAGCGTCGCGCGCGGTGCCAGTGTGATGTAGCGCTTGTCCCAGTTGAGCCGCAGCCCGAGTACTTTCTGTCCATCGACTTGTTGCTCGACCACCACTCCATGACTCGCCATCGAACCTGCTGCATCTGAACCTGCACCCGGTTCGGTGAGTGCGAAGCAGGGGATCTCCTGTCCGCTGGCCAGCAGTGGCAGCAGGCGGTCCTTCTGTGAGTCGGTTCCGTAGTGCAGTAACAGCTCGCCCGGTCCCAGGGAGTTGGGAACCATCACGGTGATCGCCAGTGCGTTGCTCAGTGTTGCCACGTGAGAGATCACTGCGGACATGGCGGCCGCGGAGAATCCGAGCCCGCCATAACTCTCGGGGATGATCATGCCGAAGAAACCGCGCGAGGCGAGGAAGTCGAACGCTTCATCGGAGATGGAGCCGTCCTGGCGATCCTTCCAGTTGTCGACAAATTGAGTCAACTCTGCGACAGGGCCATCGATGAATTCTTGTTCTCTTGCGGTCAGTTGTGTCGGCCCGAGGGAAAACCAGTGCTTCCAGTCCGGAGCTCCTGAAAAGATTTCACCGTCCCACCAGACAGTGCCTCCCTCCAGTGCCTCTCGTTCAGTATCACTGATGGCCGGGAGAACTTTCTTGACGATTCCCATCACCATCGAGGTGATCCACCAGCGCCGCAGAGGTGCGATGAAGCCGATCACCAGTAACCCGGCAAAGCCGATCCGGATGATCTGATCGGTGAGGGTCGGTGGTTCGGGGGAGAGCAGCGGCAGGGCACATAAGATCGCTCCTGCGACGGTCCAGGCCCAGCGCACCTTGCCCGCCAGTAGTAGCCACAGCGCGGGGACTACGATCAGCACCCAGGGGAGGAGTGGTGGAACATCTTCGAACATCAGGATACCTCTTCTCTGGCGGTGGGTGCGGGCACTAGGCGGCGCAGATCATCTTCCATCAGGTCGACTCCGAACCAGCCGAGCAAGGCGTCGAGCAGTTCCAGAGGATTGATTCCGCCGTCGATGGTCACCACACCCAGTGTACCCGAAATGGCGAACCAGGTGTTTCTGCTGCTGCGCTGAGCCTGCGAGAGTTGAGCCAGTGAGGGGGCCTGGATCAGCCAGTCATGATGAAGTTCTCGGTGCCACTGCAGCAGTGAGCACGATTCTCCCTCGACATGGTGATCTCCCCTGAGGATGCAGGCGTTGAGCCAGCCCTGGAGAGGAGCGGAGATGGCCGAGTCGTCGGTCGTTCCTGGCGCTGCCTTGGCGAAGGGGAAGGCGATCAGCATCGTCGGAAAAGATGCCGAGCGCAGCACTCCAGCGGGCTGTCCCGGTCGTGGATCGTGGCCGATGGTGAAGCGTGGAGCGAGGTTCGCATCGACGAAGCCGACCGCCGGGTGCAACCAGCAGGTCGCTTCGATCTCAGCGTAGAGTCCCAGCCC
>CAVOEM010000116.1:0-8698 GCA_963694575.1 Planctomycetes bacterium UBA1146
TGATGGCGACCGGAGGCGGGGCTGTGGAGATGGCAGAGGTCTGTCAGCAGCTGTCACGGTGGCGCTGTTTCTGGCTCGATGCGCCCGATTCGATCCTGCTCGATCGTTGCCGGGAAGGTTCCCGACCGCTGCTGGAAGGGGACGATCCGCAACGTCTGCTGGGCCAGTTGCGACGCCGGCGCGAAACTTCCTATCGCCATCTTTCCGGGGATCCGCTCGAGACGGAAGGAATCTCACCCTCACTCGTGGTCGATGCTATCCTGTCGCGTCTTGAGGAGGCGATTTGATCCCGACTTCGATTCCCCACTCGATCTTGCTGCTCTTCAGTGCGCTTCTCGGAGGCACCGTGGGGTCCTTCCTCAATGTCTGCATCTACCGTATCCCCATCGAGGGACTACGAGTGAGCCACCCTCGTGGTTCCTTTTGTCCCTCCTGCAAGTCTGCGGTGCGCTGGTTCGATAATGTCCCGGTTCTCGCCTGGTTGTGGTTACGTGGTCGCTGTAGAGATTGTTCCGAACCGATCTCGCCGCGGTACCCACTGGTCGAAGGGTTCACCGCATGCATGTTCCTGCTGGTCGCCTGGCGATACGGCGGGGAGTGGCTCCCGCAAGATCTGTTCTCGGTGCTGTTGCTGTGGATCTGGGTCTCCACCCTGATCGTCGTCAGCGGCATCGACCTGGACCACCGGATCATTCCTGATCAATTCACCATTCCCGGGACCTCGATATTGTTGCTGATCTCACCCTGGATGCCCTGGTTATCGCGTGGGGAAGGGGGGCTAGGCGGAGCTGCCGATCCCTGGTGGGCATCCATCGAACCTCACGTCTGGTGGGCTGCGGCGGCGGCAATGATCGTCGTGGGCCAGGCGTTTCAGCGCCTGGTTCCCACCTGGCAGCAGCAGCGACGATCGTTTCAGGAGAGTCTACTCGCCTATGTGGTCGGGGCGGTGGCCGGTTTCCTCGCCGCCGTCTATCTGGGGGATCCGGATCAGTGGTGGACCTCCCCGATCGATCGAATCGTCATGAGCCTGAGTGGCGCTGCGGTGGGAGCGGGCACCATCTGGGGGATCGGCTGGATCGGTTCGATGATCTTCCGCAAACCCGCGATGGGATTTGGCGACGTCAAGTGGATGGGGTTCCTGGGGGCGACCCTCGGGCCCGAGGCTGTTCTCGTCTCTTTCCTGATCGCCTGTCTGCTCGGATCGGTGGTGGGGATCTGGTGGCGAGTGGTCCGGGGCTCCAGTTACATTCCATTCGGGCCATTTCTAGCCGCAGGGGCCGCATCGATGTTGCTGGCTCGCCCGGAGTTACAATCGATCTGGGAACTATACATCGGCCTGTTCCAGGGTCGCTGATCGAGGAGTTTGGACTCTTCTCATCGGGTGAGTTTCCCGGCCCTCCCGACAGGGTTATCCTCTGCCATGGTCCGGGACATCGATTCCTGGATGGGGGAGAGGCGGTTGTGCCTTCTGCTTCTCAATAAATTTCTGGAAGGGGAGTGACCTGGATGTCTTCGATCTCACGTGGACTATTGCTGCTATTTGTCGCCTCGATCACGGCGGGCTGTCAGACCACCAGCTTGGAACGTGAACTTGCCTATAATCAGGACAAGTTGCGGGGAACTGAGGAGCAGAGAGACCGGCTAGAATTTCAACTGGCTACCGCGGAGCGGGAGCAGAGTAGTGCCATCTCCGAACTGGTGATTGTCCAGCAAAAGATGGCCAATATCAGCGCCAAGAATGCTGCACTGGTGGCAGAGAATGAATCGCTGATGGCCCGTCCGATTCCAGCATCTGCCATCATCGAGGAGGTGGATCTGGGTGGATTTGACGGGATCGATGGGCTCAAAGCAGCCTCCGATGGCGGAACCGTGACTTTGACCTTGGATCAGCAAGTGCTGTTCAACTCGGGCAGCGCAGAGATCTCGAAGCGCGGACATCAAGCGCTGTTGAAATTGGCGGAGGTGCTTCGCGAGCAGTTTTCTGGGCGTGAGATTCAAGTCGTGGGACATACCGACTCGACTCCGGTCAAGAAGACCAAGTCTCGCTGGGCGACCAACTGGGAACTCAGTTCGACTCGTGCTTGTGCAGTGCTGAGGGAACTGATCTCGGCGAATGCCGCCGACACCAGCAGGATCGCTGCGGTCGGCTATGGCGCTCAGAGGCCGATCGCCGACAACAGTTCGAAGGAGGGTCGATCTCAAAACCGACGGGTCGAGGTGATCGTCTTTCCCGTTCGCTGATGGAAGAGGTCAAGTAGAACTGACCCCTCCACCCACACCTATCATTACCGATTCCATGAGAGGAGTCGTCGGCATAGCCGGCGGCTCCTCTTGTGGTGAGGGGTGGCTGCCTTCTTCGCCTTGCACCGCTGGTCTACCTGTCGGTGACCTTTCGACATCTCACTCATCCCCGGATTCGCTTCCTGAGCCTCGGGGAATGGGGGAGGTGGTCCAGCAGTAAACTTCTCGCTCCCGGTCCGGCCCTTTTCTGTGCCTCACCTTCGATCCTCACCGCGACCTTCTGCGAATCTGTCGTGACGATGGGAATTCGGGTTCTGGATCATCGAATTTTCGTCCCTGGTAGTGAACTGGCTCCTGAGGGGTCTTGCACCACTTCTGGACTCATCCAGCACCTCAGAGGGAGGGGCCTCTTGGCTCGATGATCGGCTCGGATGCTACTCTTCGAAGTACTTCGGGGAATCCCACCGTTCCGTTTCTTCCGCCCGAAGAAGCGGTCCGTGGCAGCAAAAGGAGCCTCAATTGATCACCATTGAAGACCTCGTACAGCAACTAGTAGAGCGAGAAGGCTCCGATCTCCATCTGGGCGCGGGGGCCCCGCCAATGATTCGAATTCATGGCCGATTGATTGCCGCAGGGGATGCCGTTCTCGACAGCGACTCGGTACGTCAGATCGTCTACTCGATCCTCGACAACGAGCAAATTCGCAAGTTCGAGAAAGAACAAGAACTGGACATGGCGTTCGGAATCAGTGGCCTTGGCCGATTCCGTACCAATGCCTATTACCAACGAGGCTCTGTCGGAGCCGTACTGCGCGTCATCCCCAATGTGATCCCCGAAATGGAGGCACTGGGCCTTCCGCTGGATGTCTGCGAGAACCTGTGCATGAAGAAGAAGGGACTGGTGCTGGTCACCGGTGCCACCGGTAGTGGGAAATCTACGACTCTGGCCTCGATGATTGATTCGATCAATCGCAACCGCAACGACCACATCGTCACCATCGAAGATCCTCTCGAGTTCATTCATCGGAACAAGAACTGCAGGGTCACTCAACGCGAGGTGGGAACCGATACCCCGAGCTTTGAAAGCGCCCTGCGCCGTGTCCTGCGCCAGGATCCAGATGTCATCATGGTCGGGGAACTTCGAGATCTGGAGAGTATCTCAGCAGCCATCACCATTGCAGAAACTGGCCATCTGACCTTCGGCACGCTGCATACCAATGATGCGGTACAGAGTTTGAACCGTCTCATCGATGTGTTCCCTCCGTATCAGCAGCAGCAGATACGCACCCAGCTCTCCTTCGTCCTGGAAGGGATCTTCTGCCAGCAACTGGTAACCCGTTCCGACGGACGTGGCCGGGTGCTCGCCAGTGAGGTCTTGCTGGCGACTCCTGCTGTTCGAGCCCTCATTCGTGATGACAAGGGGCATCAAATTCCGTCGGCGATCCAGACCAATGGACGACTGGGTATGAAAACGATGAACCAGTCGCTGTACGAACTCTATCGGACCCGGCAGATCACCTACGAGGAGGCGATCTCACGCACAACCGACCCGGATGAACTCAAGCGAGTCTTCCAGAAGCAGTCCTGAACATGTCTTACGCCATTACAAGATTCAATCGGAGACTGGGGAAAGTGCTCTCTCGCCATAGGCTGGTCGAGGATGAGGTCATCGATGATGCGATTCAGGGAGTCGGTGAGAACGGCTCGGTGACCAAGGTGCTGGTCGAATCCGGATCACTCGAAGAGAACGAATTGCTCGGAGTTCTGGCGATGGAGACGGGGGTTGCTCCGATCGACCTGGACCGACTCCAACTCGATGAAAATCCCTGCGTAGAACTACGAGAAAAGACCGCACGATCGTGCCGGGTCCTCCCCATCTCCAAGAGTGGAGATGTGTTGACGGTGGCCATTGCAGATCCAAATGACATCGTGCAGATCGACGAGGTGCGAAATGTGACCCGGTGTCAGGTTCAGCTGGTTCTGGCTTGTGATTTCCGCATCGAAGCGGCGCTCGACCGAATGTTCAGCGACGGTCGCAAGGAGATCGAGGAGGTCCTGGAGGACTACGGTGATCTGGAACTGGAACTGCAAGACAATAGCGAAGAGATCGATGGGATCCAGGAGCTTTCCTTCGAGGGGGACGAATCTCCGGTAGTGAAGATCGTCAATCATGTCATCTATCAGGCGTTGCGTGAGAGAGCTTCTGATATCCATGTGGAACCTCAGGAGCGATCCCTCAGAATTCGTTATCGCTGTGACGGAGTGCTGAGGGAGATCCCTGCGCCTCCGCCCAAGTTGCGAGCCTCCATCATCAGTCGTCTCAAGATCATGTCAGGTCTCGATATCGCCGAGCGAAGAGTGCCCCAGGATGGGAAATTCCAGCTTCGGATCGACGGTCGTCAGGTCGACTTCCGGGTCTCCACCCTTCCCACCGTTCATGGTGAAAAGGTAGTGTTGCGAATCCTTGATTCGACAAGCCTCGCCCTGAGTCTGGAGACCCTTGGGTTCGAGGAAAAGGCACTGAAGGATATTCGAGACGCCATCACCAGTTCCTTCGGAATGATGCTGGTGACCGGCCCGACTGGATCGGGAAAGTCGACCACTCTCTACTCCTGCGTCAACGAGGTTCTCTCACCGACTGAAAACATCACAACCGTGGAAGATCCGGTCGAGTATCAGATCGAAGGTGTGGTGCAGGTTCCAGTCAACGTCAAATGCGGATTGACCTTTTCCAGAGCACTTCGATCGATCCTGCGTCAGGACCCGGACACCGTGATGATCGGAGAGATTCGGGATCTGGAAACCGCTGAGATCGCCATCAAGGCAGCACTGACGGGACACCGCGTCTTCTCGACCCTACATACCAATGACGCGCCATCGACAGTGGTGCGAATGGTGGACATGGGAATCGACCCGTTCCTTGTTGCTTCCGCCACGCAGTGCATCGCCGCCCAGCGCCTCAGTCGAAGATTGTGTGAGGATTGCAAGCGTGAAGCGGGGCCACTTCCGGCGAGAAGGCTGGAGGCTCTCGGGTTTCTTCCCGAGGAAGCCGAGGATGCCAAGCTCTGGGAACCGGTGGGGTGCTCACGCTGTCAAGGTGGTTACCGCGGACGATTTGCTCTGCTCGAAACGATGCCGATGAACGATGACCTTCGCAGAGCGGTAGTCGAGGGCGGATCAGCACTGACCATTCGAGAGATCGCTCTGGAGCAAGGAATGGTGACGCTGAGGCGCGCCGGACTGCTCAACGCATTACGTGGAAAAACATCACTGGAAGAAATCCTGCGAGTGACGCAGGGGGATTAGATCCCGGGAGACGACCTTGAAAAAGTACGATTACAAGTCCAGAAACCCCCAGGGGAAATCGGTCACAGGCACCGTCGATGCAGAAACTGAATCGGAAGCGATTCAGGAACTGCGCCGTCGTGGACTCACGGTGACCTCCATCGGTAAAGGAGGCACTGGAAAGAAGAAGAGCAAATTCAAGGTTTCCTTCTCAGGATTCGGTTCCACCGAGATCTCCTTCTTCAAGCCCAGAGTTAGCCGTAAGGACCTTGTTCCGGTGGTGAGGCAATTGGCCACCATGTTCCAGTCCGGGATTCCACTGGTCGAAGCTCTCGAAGTGATCGAGGAACAGGCAGAAAACGAAACCATGAAGAGTGTGATCGGCGATGTGGCTGCCGATTTGAGGCAGGGAAAAGACTTCTCTAACGCATTGGGCCGTCACGGCAAAGTTTTTGATGACATCTTCGTCAACATGGTTCGGGCAGGAGAGGTCAGCGGGCAACTCGATCATGTGCTCGATCGACTTGCGACCCACATGGAAGAGGCGGAGGAACTCAAGGGAGAGATCAAATCCGCAATGACCTATCCAGTGGTCAGCCTCTTCATCATCCTGTTCATCAGCGTCGGGATGCTGGTTGGTGTGCTTCCGATGTTCAAGACGATGTTCGACGGCCTCGATCAAGAGATGCCGAAATTGACCGTTTTCATGATGGCCCTCAGCGACGTGATCTCTTCCAAGTGGTTCCTGGTCGCCGCCGGAATCGGTGGAATGTTTGCTGCCTACAAGGCAGCCGTTCGAACATCGAAGGGGATCTATGTCAGAGACTGGCTGCTCCTCAGAATCCCAGTTTTTGGTCCCTTGATTCAGAAAACGGCCATATCTCGATTCAGTGGGACCTTTGCAACACTGATCCGCAGTGGAGTTCCCATTCTGGGAGCTCTGGAGATCGTCGGTTCGACCATCGGAAACGTTCATTATGCCCGTGCGATCGAGGAGGCTGCCGAATCCGTACGCCAGGGAGAGAGCCTGGGAATTCCCCTGGCAAGGTCGAAACAGTTTCCTGCGATGGTCACTCGCATGATCAGCATCGGTGAACGATCTGGCTCTCTCGAACAACTTCTCGAGAAAGTATCCCAGTTCTACGACCGAGAAGTTCGCGCGACAGTCAAGCAACTGACCTCGCTCATCGAGCCTTTCTTGATTTGCATCATGGGCGCCGTCGTCGGATCGATGGTCATTGCGATGTTCTTGCCGCTGCTTGGAATGATTGGAAACATGGGGAAGTAATTCCCCGACCGGGAGTAGAGAAATGTCACAGGAACGACCACTGAACATCGTCATCCATGCGGGCATCCCGATGATGGCATTTGGCCTGACGGCGATGCTGCCGACCGGTAGTGGCGGTTGGTTACTGTCGTTGGTCCTGTTCGGTTGGGCCACATGTGCACTTCTGACTCTACTCTTCCCCGAGATGAGATTGCGCCAGGAAACGGTAGACCTGATCGCTTCCCTGGCTCTGGTGTCGATCACCGGCGGAGTCGCATCACCGTTTGCTCCCCTGTTGCCGGTGGTTATCGTCATCACCGGAGCGAGACGGGGGACCCGAGCCGGAGTACTACGAGCCACCGTGGCTTCCTTGGTGCTGGCTGCCGCCACCATTTTGATCTCCCAGACGTCGAACGCAGAAACCATCAGTCAGGGAGCCGCGTCCTGGATGGCGATGGCTCTGGCGTTGCACGGAGTCGCCATCTTGAGTGGTCGGTTGACTCATCGCTGGAGGGCTCTCGAAGAGGAACATGATCGAATCGTTCATGCACTCGAGGAGGGCATCATCGTCACAGATTTGAAGGGGCGTGTGATCCGCACCAACCCCGCCGCCCGAACCTTGCTCGAGTTTCCCGAGGGAGATGATTGGCGAGGAGAGCCACTTTCAGAACTTCTACGCCGATCCACGGATGAGGAGCTCTGCCTCGCCTTCAGCCAGTCGGGCCATTTCGGTCATTGCATCGATTGGTCTCCCAGAGTCGGACTGAAGAAGAGTTTCCAGGTGCGAACCACGGTGATCGACGGAGGATTGCGAGTGGCAGTGTTCACCGATCGCAGCTCCGAGCTGCGGGCGATCGAAGCGGAAGCCCGGCTCCAACACCTGGAAGCACTGGAAGAGTTGGCTCTTGGACTGGCCCATGAGATCCGCAATCCACTCGCTTCTCTCAGGGGAGCGGCAGTGGAACTGGTTTCGGGAACCTTGCCTCCCGAGCAGGCGCAGCGAATGGAGACCATCGTCAGAAGAGAATCGGATCGGCTCGACCGAACCGTCGATGGATTCCTCGAATACTCTCGATCTCGTCGGGTCGAACAATCCACCGAGGTGGATCTGAACGCTGTTATCGAGGAAGTGCTCGAGTCGATCGGTCAGCGGCAAGATGCCAGGGATCTCACCGTGATCCGCCAACTCGAAGAGGATTCGCGAGTTCTCGGAGATGCAGATTCTCTTCATCAGGTGATTCGTAATCTGGTCATCAACGCCATTGAGGCGGGAGCGGGTCAACTGAAGATCTCCTGCTCACAGCGAGATGATCATGTCCTGCTCGAAGTCTCGGATGACGGTGCTGGTATGTCTGTTGAACTACAAAAAAGAGCCTTCTTGCCATTTGTCTCGACCAAGACCCGTGAGGGGGGACTGGGACTGGCTCTGGTGAGAAAAATCCTCGAATCGGCCGGTGGCTGGATCGATGTGAAGAGCCAACCCGGAACTGGCACGACCTTTCAAGCGGCACTGCCCACAGCGACTCGTACTCCTGCGAAAGTAGTCATCTGATGCCATCCATTCCACTCGATATCCTGGTCGCAGACGATGAGCAGAGTATGCGCGAGTTCCTTGAAATCGTCCTCTCCAATGAGGGCTATCAGGTGCAGTGTGTTGCGTCAGGGGAGGAGGCGATGGAAATCCTCCAGACCCGTGGAGCGCGCATCTTCATCCAGGACATGAGAATGGGCGGACTCGATGGAATGGACTTACTGGAGGCTGCCAGATTGGTGGCTCCATCGATGCCGATCCTGGTGATGACCGCATTTTCCACCTCAGATGTGGCCATCGAATCGATGCGTCGAGGAGGATTCGATTTCCTGCGAAAGCCATTCCAGAACGATGACGTGAGGGGTGCCGTCCGTA
>CAVOEM010000117.1:0-8677 GCA_963694575.1 Planctomycetes bacterium UBA1146
TGGCTCCTCCCCAGCTGGCCGTGACCGCAATCCCCGATGAAGCCAAGGGCGAAAAGCTGATGGTTCTCCATGAAAAACTACCGATCGAGCCAAGCCAGATCATCGAGGAACTGAGGAGCCAGAAAACTCTCCCCAATCTTTGGATTCCCCGGGCAGACTCCTTTATCGAGGTCGAGGGGATTCCGACACTGGGGACCGGCAAGGTGGATCTGCGGGCCGTCAAACAAGTAGCCCTGGATTCACTCGGTTAAGATCCTGAAGGCAGTCCATCAGCCGCAATCATCGAGTACCTTGTTGCCATGATCGAAGGGCAGATAACTGCATGAACAGCAACGAAGATCCCGATCTCGGCATCCGTGAATTCCAACGAACCATCGAAGCCACCTACTTCGACAAGGATTCCAGTCGTGGGGTCAGCGGTTCCTTCATGTGGATGGTGGAAGAGGTGGGCGAACTGGCCAGAAGCCTCAACTCAGGCGAGCCCAACTCGGCTGCCGAAAGGGCCGAATTCGCCGATGTCTTCGCCTGGCTGGCGAGCCTGGCGTCCCTCCGAGGTGTCGACCTTGCTCGTTGTGCCAGGGAAAAATATCAAGCGGGCTGCCCTCGCTGTCAACAGAAGCCCTGCTGCTGTCATCACCGCTCGGAGGAGGGGCCTTGAAGTCGCGCTATTTCGGCACCCTGGATCGTTACCTGTTCCGAGAGCTCCTTCTCAACTTTTGTCTCGGGCTGATGTTTCTCTCACTACTGGTGGGAATCGTGTTTGCAATGAAAGCGGTAGACTCTGGCTATTCCATCAAGATCATCTTGCCCTGGTTATTTGACAGTCTGCTCTACAGTCTTTACTTCACCACTCCGATTTCAATTCTCATCTCCTCCACCCTCAGTTACGGCCGCTTCGTCGCTGACCTGGAATATACCGCAGCGATGGCCAGCGGAATCACTCCTGCTCGCCTTTTCGTCCCGATGCAGTGGCTGGCGATTCCAGTCGCATTGTTCTTGATGCTGACTCAATCGACCATTCTTCCCGAACTACAGCACCGAAAAGAAGACATCGGAAGATTCCTGGTCAAACAATTGCAGAATCTTGGCAACGGTAAGCAGGGGCAGTTGCAACTTGACAATCATGGCGGCCTGGTTCACTGGAGAGAGATTCAAAATGGAAAGCATCTGACGGATGTATTCATCCAGAAGCAGATGAACATCGGCCGGGGGACAGACGGTGTCGCCAGCGCAGTTGCCACAACAAGCGGATCTGGAGAAACTCCGGGCACCAAGATCCGAGCCGAAAGAGCACAACTTTCCGTTGACGATGTGAACGCCATGATTCGCCTGACCCTCAACAAGGTTGAAGTCAGTTTCCCCGTCAGTGAAGCACCGTCGGACAAGCCCGACTTCCTCGGATGGCATCACGAAAAGATCCAGTTGGATCGATTCAACATCGATTTCCCCATCAACAGCGAATCCAGACGATTGAATGACTTACCCACCACAGAATTGCAAATAGCCATCGAAGGTTTCAAGGATCAAGAGAAGACCTTACGCGAGCAGATCGCTACCGCTGATGATCCAGCCTTCATTGCCTCTTCCAATGCTGCAATTCGAACCGCACAGAAAAGTATCCGCAAAGGGGACACGGAAATCTGGAGACGAAGAGCGATGGCCCTCTCTGTCATCTCCTTCGCGCTACTCGGATTCCCTCTGGCGTTGATCTTGAAGCGATCTCAGAAGTTGATTCCGTTCTTCTTCGGCATGCTCACCGTCTTGGTGATCTTCTTTCCTCTCACTTACGGAGGAATCCAGTTCTCAAGGGCCACTGGATACCCCGCATGGATCACGGTGATGTCGGGAAACTATGTCATATTGCTGATCTCCAGCGGACTGCTATTCAGGGTCAGGGCTCGTGGATGATGAGCACCCTACGAAGAATTCTAGAGCGCCTGCCCATCCGAACCATCGACCGATACCTGATGCGGCACTACATGATTTCCTGGGGGATCTGCGCCTTTGCAGTATTCGGGCTGTTCAGCATGATCGATGGAGTGGCGAGGATTGATCGCTTCTTGAGACAAGATGCTCCGTTACCGCTGGTCGCACTCAAGTACTTTGCCGGCATGGTACCCATCTACTTCACCCAGTATCTCGGTCCGATCCTGACGCTCCTCGCGGCAATGTTCACCATCACAAATCTCAACAAGAATAGCGAACTGACACCCTTGCGGGCTGCTGGATTACCTCTCTCCAGAATCCTCGCCTCGTTGTTCCTGATCGCATTCATGATGGCCATCATGATGATTTCAGTTCAGGAATTCGTGGTCCCCAATCTGAAGGATCAGATTCGACTGGCAGATTCATACGGTCGAGCTCTCGACAGCATTCAACCAGGTGTGGTCAACGATAGTCGAAACAACCTGATCAATGTAAGAAGTTACCTTCCCCACGAAAAAAGGGGCCAGCATGTTGAGATCACTACCAAGCATGCAAGCCAGGCGTCCTCGAAATCCATCATTCGTGCTCGCGAAATCCTCTGGAAGGTCCCCGATGAAGGAGAGCCCTACTGGTTGTTGCGCGAGGGCGAGGTCGAACAGTTCGATATCTACGGGCTAAAAATTCCAGTCCCCGGCCCCGACGGCACCCTGCAACTGGTCCAGGGATTCTCACAGATGAAACTGGCTACTGACATGCGACCCGTTGACCTGGAGTCGAGCGACCGAGAGATCGAATATCTTTCCTTTCGCGAACTCAGAGATCAGTACAAGAGAAGACCTCACCTCAAACACCTTGAGGTCAAACTGCACCGCCGAATTGCGTTCCCTCTCTCTAACTTCATCTTGCTATTGCTGGGAATGCCTTTCGTGCTGCGAACCGAGTCTCGTTCAGTACTGCTGGGTATTTCTATCGCCATGGGGCTCGGCACCATCTACCTGATCGTCACCGAGGTCTGCGCCAATCTCGGAACCAGAGGACAACTCGAGCCGATGCTCGCAGCATGGCTACCAGTGCTCTTTTTCGGCGCCCTGGGAATTACATTATTTGATGGGATCGACGAGTAACAGGGTCAACGCGGAGCAGGATCAACGAGGAATGAGCTCGGTCCCCGGATCGCTGCATCCATCACGCTGTGGCTCAAGAGGTGAATTGACGAAGTTGCTCGATGGCCCTCTGATGGCGCTTCCGAACCAGCTCAGGAGTGATCGACAGCAGATCACTGATCCGGGCATCGGGCAGGCCGTCCAAACGCAACCAGATCACCTTCGCAAGATCATCCGGCAACCGCGAGATCAGAGTATGCAACCAGTCGACCTTTTCTCTCATGAAGAGTAGCACCTCTCCATTTTCCGGATCGTCGTCCGCAGCGATCGACATCACACCACCAGGGACATTGGACTCTCCTGCAAACCGAGCTTGGGACCTGGCGGCATCGATGGTCTGCCACTTTGCGTGCTGCAAGATCAGTCCGACGAACTGACCGTAGTCGGCTCCCTGATCGAGGGAATGAATCGCCTTGATCCCACGGAGAAAAACATCCTGGCACAGATCATCGAGGTCGGTATGCCGCTGCAGTTTTGCGCCCAACTTGGGAATCAGGAATTGCTGAAGCCGAGGTAAGACGGCATCGAACAGGTCGGACCGAGCCCTGGGATCACCCGAACGGGCGAGCGGTACCAAGGAGTTCAACTCTTCAGCTCTTTCGAGTGGCAATATTTCTCCAAGGCTAAGCAAATTGTTCTACTGCAAGAGTGACAAAACTTTATCCAATTACCACTTCGATTTCATCTTAATTACTAGAGCCCTGTGCATGCCCGAAAGACGCCCTAAAGACGCCCTAAAGACGCCCGATGCATGCCCAAAAGGCGCCCAAAGTAATTGTTAAATATCCTGTCACAAGAAGCTCACGGGCTTCGCTCATCTTGAAGAAGGCGGAGATATTGCTGAAAATGCAGTGCCCAAGAACTCACGATCCACTGAACTGACCAGATTCGCCTGAATACAGGAGCCCGATGAGTCACCTCCAACTCGGAACCAAAGGATGCAGATTTCCCATGCAGCCAGGCGCGGGGTGTATCGACTCCAGATTCGGATATGTCGCCAGTTCCGCCCCAGATGACCCCAGAGTGATACTGGCTCGACAATCCAAGTCCCCTCCATTCGAGGTGTGCCAGTGGCGAGATGAATACGATCGAGTGTTGAGCCTCGCCATCGGGTGCTCAAGTCAGGACTTGAATCGCTCACCGGGAATCGTCGGCATCAGTCAGCGCCTCGATGGCGCTGCTACTGCCACCATCTCACTACTGGATCCCAGATTTTCCAGACCACAGATCCTTCCGACTCCAACCGATGCCACAGATTCCTATGGCAGTGATCTGGTCTATGGATCGAATCACTGGCTGGTTTGCGAGCCCACGGGATACACCAACATCCCATTTTCCGGCAAGGTGTGGGTACTGAATGCCACCGATGGATCGGTGCGGGACATACTGGTTCCGGATTCCGCTGGACCCTACGACATGTTTGGAAACTGTATCGATGCTCACTCCGAGTTCGTCGCGATCGGAGCACCCTTACAAGATCAACCTCTGCTCGATAGTGGTGCCGTTCATATCTACCGCTGGTCCGGTGATGTGCTCGAGCCGATGGAGGTGCTGGTTTCAGGATCTCCACAGACCAGTGGCTGGTTCGGGTCTTCTGTCCAGTTTCTCGATGACGATCTGTTAGCGGTAGGAGCCCCCGGAGAAGGAAGTTCTGGTCTTGTCGAGTTTTTTCAACTCGACGGAGGTCGCTGGATTTTCAAGGCCAGGCATTTCTCTCCCCGCTCGACCTACTCCAGATTTGGTTTTGCCATCTCCTCGATCGGAAGAGATCTATTCATCGGTGAGAAATCGCAGGGCGCCTCTTGGCTGCATTTCCGAAGGGAAGAGAACTGCGATGATACCCATCGCTTCGTTCCGATCGATGTAAAGGGGCACCCGATCCCTGAGGACCTTGATGACGATCCAGGAATTCGTCGAACTGAAAGTTTCACGAGAAGTTAGCAATTCATAAAATTGAGGCCCGAGGGTTACATTTGGCCGTTCAGTGGCCCTTGGGTTCTCATTTTTTTCAGACGCGCGGACACTCGATACCGACCCTCTGAACGCCGACGCTCTGAACGCCGACGCTCTGAACGCCAATACCCTGCAACGCCATCAACCGATGGCGGCATCCAGGTCCTCCTGGAGATCACCGACGTCTTCGATTCCGACGGACAGACGAATCAACGAATCGCTGAGTCCCGCGGCCTTGCGAACCTCTGGCGGGATCGCCCCATGTGTCATCGAAATCGGATGCTCGATCAGGCTCTCGACCCCCCCGAGACTCTCTGCCAGGGCAAAGATCTTGGTTCTGGAGACCACCTTGCGCGCTTCCTCCTCGGAATCACCGGTCAGAATAAATGACACCATTCCACCGGGAGCCGACATCTGTCGCATGGCCACTTCATGACCGGGGTGATCCTCCAGTCCCGGGAAGAAAACCCGCTCGATCCTCGGATCATCCTGCAACCAGCGAGCGATCCGATCTGCATTGCTGCAGTGCCTCTCCATCCTGACATCCAGCGTCTTGATCCCCCTCAGGGTAAGGAAGCAATCGAGTGGGCCTGGAATCGCTCCGGATGCATTCTGGATGAAGGCGAGTCGCTGATGAAGGTCATCGTCGGCTGTGATCAGAGCCCCACCCACGACATCGGAATGTCCCCCCAGATACTTGGTGGTCGAATGCACCACGATATCTGCTCCCAGTTCGATCGGCTGTTGCAGGCACGGTGTGGCAAAGGTGTTGTCGACCACCAGCAAGATGGATTTCTCACGACAGATCTTCGAGATCTCGGAGATATCATTGATCTTCAATAAGGGGTTGGTAGGAGTTTCAAGCCACACCATCCGGGTATTGTCTCGAATCGATTCAATTAACTTTTTTGAGTCTGACGCATCTACGAAGTCGAACTGCATTCCAAATTTCTCAAACACTTGCTTGAAGATCCTGTGAGTACCTCCATAGAGGTCGTCTCCGGCAAGCACATGATCCCCGGATTTGAACAACTTGAGCACGGCATCTGTCGCGGCCAATCCGCTGGCAAAGCAAAGCCCATGACTCGCCCCCTCGAGGGAGGCCAGGTTTCTTTCCAGAGCGGCTCGTGTTGGATTTCCTGTTCGAGAGTATTCGAACCCCTGATGGGTCCCCGGCTTCTCCTGAACATAGGTCGAGGTCAGGTAAACGGGAGTCATGATCGCGCCGGTACTCGGATCCGGAGTTTGCCCGGCATGAATCGCTCGAGTCGAAAACTTCACTTCAGGACCTTCTTCCACTAACAGAGTGAATCATGTCGTATTTCGTGATGATGCGGAGACCCTCGCCGGTATTGACGAGAACCGCATTGGAGGGCTGACTCGCAAGCAAATGGAAGATCGCATCGGATGAAGCCCCTTCAGTGACTACCGGGAAAGAACTCTCCATCACTTCACCGATCTCACGGTCGAGTTCGCAGTCTCCCATCAAGAGCCGTTCGATGACGAGGCCTTCGCGAATACTACCGACAGGTTTTCCGTCCTCGATGATCGGGATCTGGCTGACCTCGGCCTTCTGCATCATCTCGATCGCTTCCCTGATTTTCCCGGAGGGACTCAGTGAGAGCAGGTCATGGTTGCGGGTGCCCCTCCGATCGAGGATTTCTCCCGCCGTGAGGTTCATTCCACTCTCTACCAGTCCATTGCGACGTAACCAGTCCTCATCATAGACCTTGCTCAGGTAGCGCTCTCCGGTATCGGGAATGATCACCACCATCAGGTCATTTTCCTTCATCCCCTTCGCCGCCTCGAGTGCTGCAGATACCGCGGTACCCGCAGAAGACCCACTGAGAATCCCCTCCTCGCGGGCCAATCGTTGCGCCATGACAAATGCATCCACATCACTGACCTGTATCACCTGATCTACCAGCGACAGGTCGATGGTGCCGGGAATCATGTCCTCGCCAATTCCTTCGGTCTTGTAGGAGTTTGCGACTCCGAGCACTCCAGTTTCGAAGTACTCCTTGTACAGCGAACCGACCGGATCTCCTCCGATCACCTGGATCTCTGGATTCTGTTCCTTGAGATACTTGGCAATTCCACTGATGGTTCCACCGGTACCCATTCCTGCAACCAGATGGGTCACCGTTCCGTCGGTGTCGTCCCAGATCTCGGGACCGGTGGAGATGTAGTGAGCATGAGGATTCCACTGGTTGAAGTATTGATTGGTACAGAAGGAGTTCTCGGTCTCTTCGGTGATCTTCTTCGCCACCGAGTAATAGGAGCGCGGATCTTCCGGCTCGACCGCAGTCGGGCAGATAATCACTTCCGCTCCGAAGGCTCTGAGCAACTTCGATTTCTCTTCCGCCACCTTATCCGGCATGGTGAAGACTGTCTTGTACCCTCGGATACAAGCCGTGAGCGCCAAACCCAGTCCGGTGTTTCCGGATGTACACTCGACGATGGTGCCACCAGGCTGGATCGCACCCTCACGCTCGGCTGCATCGATCATGTGGACTGCGATGCGATCCTTGACCGACCCACCGGGGTTGAACGCCTCGAGTTTGGCCACGATGGTTCCAGAGAGGCCACGGCTGACCCGGTGGAATCGAACCAGTGGTGTTCCCCCCACCGTTTCCAGGATGTGATCGTATATCTTCATTGCTCTTCCTCGACTCCCAGAATTTTCTTCACCTTCTACGGTCCTCACCCATTCACTCTTTGAACCTGCCCCGCTGCTGTCCGATCGGAGGAGGTAGGTCGACTGACCAGGCCCCTGACAAGAGTCTGGATCGTCTCCAGCAAGATCATACGGGGAGGGGACTCAGGAAACACGAATCCAAGGCGATTTCCTCTCCTCCGCCCATGAATTTTCGTCCCCTGCCAACTTTCCTGCCCACCTCCCTTGGCCTCTCCCCTCGAATCCTCTAGGCTTCGAACTCTGGGCCATCTGACGGCTCCCCAGTTCTGGACCTGATCGGCGCAACCACCATGGCAAAACCAACCTTCATTCAAGAGGCCGATCCCGGATCTCTCGCCCTTCGGTTGCTGAGAGACCTGACCGACCACCTGCAGCCGGAGCAGTGGATCTGCATCCCCACGGGTAAGTCCCCAGAGCCCTTTTACGAGGCTCTGGTCCAGGACTCCTCTTCCGCAAAAATGTGGCGCCAACTTCACTTTCTACAACTCGACGAGTACCTCCCTCCCCCCGCTGGATCGAAGAGTTTCAGAGCTACCCTGCGAGATCAGGTCTTTGACCCCCTCGGCATCGAATCGAACAGGATTCACTCGATCGATCCGGCCGCAACGGCTTCATCGGAGGTCCAGAGACTGTCGCAGTTGATCGACCAGAACGGCCCCCCCCGTACTGCCATCCTGGGGCTCGGGTCGAATGGGCACATCGCCTTCAATGAGCCCTGCGATGATCCCCCATCCGGCTATCACGCCGTCGATCTGAGCCAGGGGACACTGAAAGACAATTTCGCCGAGCCTGCGCCAAAATCACTCCAGGCGATCACCATCGGCCTCGATCTACTGCGAGCCATCGAACGGATCTACCTGCTGGTTCCGCAACGAAAAAAAGCCGCCATCCTCGATCGTTGCCTGAGGGCTCCCTACGATCCAAGGATCCCTGGAAC
>CAVOEM010000118.1:0-8675 GCA_963694575.1 Planctomycetes bacterium UBA1146
CGAACCCGGACATGTACCGGATGGAGGAGGGCAAGTTTCCCGTTCTGAGCCTGATGCGCTTCATCCAGCGCACCTCTGGCAAGTTCGTCAATTACCCTTCCACTGGCAATGACCCGGCATTTGCCGAGGAGACTTTTGTCGATGTGGTGGGCGATGTCGACCCCCTGACCTATCCCATCGTCCAGGCGATTCTCGAAACCAACGGTTACGAATTGTGGGAGAGCACCCTCGACGACGGCACCGTGGTGATCAACGTCCGAGCGACCACCGCACGAACCCAGCCGCCCACCGATCCGGTCAGCCCCATCATCGAGGCGGGTTCAGAACCCGGTTCCGGTACCGGGGATGAACTGGCCACGCTGGTCTTGCAGTTGAAACATGTCGAGACCTCCGTGGTCCGCCAGGCCCTCCAGGAGTTACTCGGAATCCAGGGCGCCGGGAGTCAGAGTGGCAGCCTCAAAATCGTCACCGTGACCAACAATGAGACCCTCATCATCAAGGCCAAGATGCGAGTCCTCGACCACATTCAACGGCTGGTCGAATACATCGATGTCGAGGTCCGTGGCCCTGAAGAGATACTGGTGATTCGCGAGCTTTTCTACGCCGACGCCCAGGACATCGTGAGTATCGTCCAGGAAGCCCTGAGTGACACATCCGCCTTTGGCTCCACCGGCCGCAGGACCCCGACCCCCAGTAACCAGGGTTCACGTGCCGGCAGCACCGCCAACCGCGGCACCCTTGGTCGCGGTAGCGCACAAGCGGGTGAATCGACCCGCTTGATTGCGGACAATCGCACCCAGAAGATTCTCATCCAGTCGTCAGATCCGGCAGAACTCGATCTGGTTCACCAGTTGATCGACGAACTCGACACCAAGGTGCGAAACATCCGCAACACGACCTGGATCTACAAGGTCAACTACCTCAAGGCAGAAGAACTTGCAGATAACATCCGGCAACTGGTCGAAGGATCTGAAGGATCCTTGCGCCGTGGCTCCACCAGCCGTGGCACCACCAGCCGAAACAGTCGAGGAACCACCGCTGGAGCCGGAGGAGTGCAGCAACAGCAACAGTTCACTCCGACACGGATCGTGCCCCACGAACCGACCAACTCGTTGATCATCCAGGCCGAACCGGAAGAGTACGAGCAGGTCGAGGCGATCCTGAAGCAGATCGACAAGCGTCGTAGCCAGGTGTTCCTCGAGGTGGCGCTGGTTCAAGTGAAAGATAGTTCCAGTCTCAACTACACCCTCGAGTTCCTCGCCGGAAATCTCGATGACCAGGCGCTGACCGGCATCCTTCTGAGTTCCTTCGGTGCCAGTGAAGTGCTTCCCAGTATCGATCCCAATGGAGTGATCACGGGAGTCAACAGGATCCCGGGCATCGGTGGCTCCGGAATCAGCGGTGTGATCCAGCGGGATGGCCAGTTCCCGTTGATCATGAGTGCGTTGAAATCAGATGAGGATTCCAACATCCTCGCCACACCTTTCATCCTGGCGGACGACAATCAGGAGAACTCGATTTCTGTCCAGAACGAGATCTTCTACACCAGTTCCAATACCACCAATGTCAACACCACCACTTCTCAGCAGTCAGAAAGTGCCGGAATCACGCTGTCATTGATTCCTACCATTTCCAGCGAAGTCGTACTGCTGGAACTGGAACTGGAAGTGTCTTCCTTCTCGGGAATATCCGACGGGACCGGTGCCCTCCCCGACCGGTCGACCAATGTCATCAGTTCAAAGGTGACGATTCCAGACGGCGGCATGTTCATCATCGGCGGGCTGGCCCAGTTGGCGGAAGGCAAGATTGAGAGCAAGGTTCCATTTCTGGGCGATCTTCCCATCATCGGGAACCTGTTCCAGTCGAGTGGTTCCAACACTGCTCGCGACAACCTGTACGTGTTCCTGAGCGCACACATCCTCAACGACGATCGCTTCAACAATCTCGGTGACTTCACCAGGGATGCGATCCACGGAGTCCGGTCCTTCCAGGACGATCTGAAACTTCAACAATTCTCCGATCCAGACAATGTTCGAGATCAAGAGCTCGCTCCCCTGGTCAGACCAGGAAATGCAGCCACGGAGGCGGAGAAAACACCATGAGACTCTCCCTCTTCAGCGATCTGATCGAAGAAGGACTCCTCAACGAAGATCAGTTGAACGAGTGCCAGCAGGAGGAACACTCCACCGGCAAGCCTCTCGACAAGATCCTTCGTGAGAAAGGTTATGTCACCGAAGTGGCTCTACTGGAAACGCTGTCGAAGAGGCTGCGCATTCCGTACTTCCCCGATCTCACTGATTGCAAGGTCCCTGAAGAATTCACTCATATGGTGCCCCCACAATTCGCGCGCACCTACAACCTGGTGGCCATCAGTGAGACCCCAGGTGTGATTCATGTCGCCACTTGCGATCCTCTCGACGTACAGCCGATGGATGACCTCGCAGCGATGGTCGAACGAGTCATCGAGCCAGTGATCTCTCCCCGTGCGGAGATCACGGCCCTGATCAACCGAGCGTTTCAAAAATCGAGTGCGGATGTGGATGAGCTCCTCGAAGGACTGGATGAGGACGACCTGATCGGAATTGCAGCAGAGATTGACGAGACCGAAGACGTCCTCGACATCGCCAACAAGGCTCCGATCATCAAGTTGATGAACACGATCATGTTCGAGGCGCAAAAGAACCGAGCATCCGACATTCACCTGCAGCCTTTTGCCGATCGCCTGCAGGTCAGGTATCGGATCGATGGAATTCTTTACGATACCAAGGTCATTCCCAAGAAGATCCAGGACGCACTCGTTTCGAGGGTCAAGGTGATGGGAAAGATGGATATCGCCGAGCGCAGACTCCCCCAGGACGGTCGAACCTCGCTCAAGGTGGGAGACGGAGATCTGGACGTGAGGATCTCCTCGGTCCCGACCAGTTATGGCGAAAGAATCGTGTTCCGTCTTCTCGACAAGACCGCACGCCTCTACAAGCTGGAAGAGATCGGTCTCGACAGCGACAATTACCAGATTCTCGACAAGTTGATCAACTCTTCCCATGGAATCTTGCTGGTCACAGGGCCGACCGGTTCTGGAAAGACCACGACCCTCTATGCAGGCCTGTCCGAGATGGACTCACAAGAGCTGAACATCATCACCATCGAGGACCCCATCGAATACAACATCGATACCATCAGCCAGATCCAGGTTTCGACGAAGAAAGGTCTCACCTTCGCCTCAGGCCTCCGGTCACTGATGCGCCAGGATCCTGATGTGATGATGGTGGGAGAAATTCGAGACGAGGAAACTGCCGGGATTGCCGTACAGGCCTCAAATACCGGGCACCTGGTCTTCTCCACTCTTCACACCAACGATTCTGCAGGTGCGGTGACTCGAATGATCGATCTCGGGGTCGAACCCTACCTCGTTTCCTCTTCGCTGATCGGCGTGGTCGCCCAGCGTCTGGTGAGAGTGATCTGTCAACGCTGCAAGGAATCCTATGAGCCCGAGTCCAGCGAACTGGTGAATCTTGGGTTGACCCGAGACGACCTGCTCGAGGGGCTACTCTATCGCGGTCGTGGCTGTGAGAATTGCCTCGGCAGGGGTTACTACGACCGGACCGCGATTTACGAGATCCTCACCGTCAATGAAACGATCCGCGACCAGATCATCGCACGCACCAGTGCCTCGGTGATCAAGCAGGTCGCCGTCGAATCCGGTCACCTGCGGACCTTGCGCATGGACGGAGCCAGGAAAGTGGCACAGGGAATCACCACTACCGATGAAGTCTTTCGTGTCACCCAAATGGATGTCTTCTAGAAGTTAGCCGGGAGCCCAGATGCCGATCTACTCCTACCAGGCCATCGACAGCCGTGGTCGCAACAAGAAGGGCACCATCGATGCCGATACGGCACGCGATGGGCGCGACAAGTTGCGCCATAAAAAACTGCGCGTCACTCAGATGCAGCGGATCGATGCCATCGCACGTGGTGGCGGAACTGCAGGCCGTTTCCAATTGCAGCGCAAAGCAAACATCCGTGACCTGGCCATCCTGACTCGACAGTTTTCGACACTTCTCGCTTCCGGAGTCCACCTCTCGGAAGCATTGGCCGTGCTGGTAGAACAGATCGAAGACCGCAGGATGGAAGTGATTTTCCGCGACATTCGTGAGAAGATTGTCTCCGGAGCCGGCCTGGCAGATGCATTCTCTCTGCACCCTGCCTACTTCAGTGATCTCTACATCAACATGGTGCGCGCAGGTGAGGCGAGTGGAAATCTCGACGAGGTGCTGATGAGTCTTGCAGACTACCTGCAAAAACAAGCGTCCCTCCGCGGCAAGATCTCTGCAGCGCTGACCTATCCTGCAATCATGGTGATGGTCGGAATCATGGTCGTGTCCTTCTTGATGACCTTCGTTGTGCCGAAGATCACCGAGATGCTGGTGAAGAAGGGCAATGTCTTACCCCGCCCGACCGAGATCCTGATCTTCGTCAGTGACATGTTCAAGTCATACTGGTTACCCGGAATGATCGGTGCCCTGCTCGTAATGCTCTTCCTCAAGAGCCTGATCGCCACCGAGAAGGGGCGATTGGTGTACGACGGTTTACTGCTGAAAATTCCAGTCATCGGCTCGCTCTTGCAACGATCCGCAATCTCCCGATTCACGGTTACCCTGTCCATCTTGCTCAAGAGCGGACTCCCGGCGCTCGACGCCCTGAACATCGTTGGGAAGGTCGTCAACAACTCATTGATGGCCAAGACCATCTCCGAGGTTGCAGATCGAATTGTCGAGGGTGCTGACATCTCCACTCCACTCAAGAAGTCCAAGATGTTTCCTCCCATGGTAGGCTACATGATCGCCGTTGGAGAACAGAGCGGAGAACTCGAAAGCGTGCTCGACCGAATCTCCCAGACTTACGAGGAAGAGATCGACCTCTCCATCCAGAGGCTGACCGCGATGATCGAGCCCGTCATCATCGTGCTACTCGCTGTGGTCGTGGGGTTCATCGTCATGGCCGTACTGTTACCACTGTTGCAGTTCAATAATCTGTAAACTCTTCCCGATCAACTCGGGATGAAACTGAAGATAAGGAGGCGGCCATGAACCGTCGAAAGCAAAATCAGGAAACGGGTTTCTCGCTGATCGAGTTGATCGTGGTCATCACGATTCTTGGAATCCTTGCCAGCACCGTGGTCGTGAGTGTGTTTGGCCGATCGGACCAGGCGAGGGTCGCCGCTGTTCGTGCAGACTTCAGCAGCATCATGACCGCTGCTCGACTCTTCAGGGAAGACCACAAGCGTTGGCCCGACAACATCGAGGAGTTGATTTCTCCTCCAGCAACTCAAAACGGCACCAATATCGAGTACCTGTCGTCAGAACCTCTCGATCCATGGACCCTCGAGTACTACTACTACGAGCTGGGTGATCGGGGTCCGCTCCTCATCTCCTTCGGGGCCGACGGAGTCGAGGGTGGCGATAATGCCGACGGTGACTACAACGCCGACATCTACTCCGACGAGAGCGGACGCTGAGCTCATGCCTCGGCAGGCCACCACTGGAGGATTCACCATGATCGAGTTGATCGTCGTCGTGACGATCCTCGGCCTGCTGGCATCCGTTGTGGCCCCGAATCTTGACGGACTTTCGCCCAAGTACCGCCTCCGATCTGGAGCCCGTACTATCGGCCAGAATATCAGCTGGGCGCGAAGTCTCGGCGGAGGTGTCGGTGGAGAGTACGTGATCCAGTACAATCTTTCCGAGAACACCTTCACCATCGTCTTGCCTCCGCAAGAAGATGAAGATCCTGATCTCGAAATCGACGAGCGTCAGACGATGGGAACCATAACGGTTCCTGATGGGATCGAGATCAGCCGGATCATGCACCCCGATGGTGGATCCGAGGAATCCGGGGTCGTCGATATCTTGCTGGATGAGTACGGCACAACGGGATCCCACATCGTGTTACTGACCAATGAAGAAAACAATTCGATCGCAATCTACTTCGAGGCAATCATCGGCAGCATCCAGTACATGCCCGAGGACGAAGCGGAGTTTCCGCGATGGTAATCCAAGACCCCAAGATGCAGGATGGGTTCACCCTCATAGAACTGGTGATGGCGCTGGCCATCATCGGCGGATCCTTCCTGACCTTGCTTTACATGAGAACCGACGCCGTGGATCGAGCCTTCAACTACAATCATCTGAGGCTGGTCGAACGGGTTGCCAGAGAATCGCTCGACGAGGTGGCTTTTGGCCTCTCGGAGGGGTTGGACGGAACGGCACAACTACCTGGCAGCGACAGTTCCTCGGATGGCTGGCCCTGGTCCGCCATGGTGACCGATCTCTCCACTGAAGAGACGGGCCCACGACTACTCGAGATCACTTTGACCCTCGAGTATCCGGGACCAGATCTGATCAGCACTGAAGAGTACGTCTTGACGACTCGAGTCCTGGTCGAGGCCGATGATCCGCTCGCCGCCAATGCCCAGTTTCAGAACTCCGATCCCGGCGGAACGGGATTCTGATGGCACAAAAAGGATTCACCCTCATCGAACTGATCGTGGTACTGGGAATCTTCACCATCGTGATGTCGATGTGCTACACGATCCTCGACACCACCCTTGAGGCGGATCGAAGGATCAAGAGAGCCACTCTCACCGGCAAGGTCGGAGAGTCGATCCTCTCCCAGATGAGACGCGATCTTCAGGGAGTTGCCTGGCGCGGACTCGGTACTGACGTATTCCGTGGTGAAGATAGTGGCCAGGAAGAGAACGCCGAGGACTCCATCGATTTCATCACCACCTCACCGGTGGGTGAGCCCTCGGAAGACACACCCAACTGGACTGGAGAACTCAGTTCCATCGGCTACGCGCTACGGCCGGGGAAGGATGGCGACAGCGTGCTGTTCCGCAGGGTCTCGTGGGATCTGACCGAGGATCCTTTCGATTCCGGCGATCGAAGCCCCATCTATGATCGGGTGCTGGCCCTCGACTTCGAGTACCTCGGGGAAGAGGGAGAGTGGACCCAGGACTGGGATGCCTCGACCTTGCTGCCAGAACAGAACCTGACCGACTTTCCCTATCTCGATGAGAGAGCCGCCATCGCAGCGATGGAAGCGGAAGAAGCCAGTTCCTCCACAGCCGCTGCGGCAGCCTCTGGAGCGGAAGGGAACTCCTCTGCAGCGACCGGCACCGCCGCAGGATCGGTCCTTCAGCCGGGCGACATCGACCCCGCGACAGGCGAGGTGATTGTCGAGGAACCACTCCCCCGACCTCTACCGAGGGCGGTCCGAATCGTTCTTTTCCTGCACTACAGCAACGAACAGGGTCAGATCCTCAACGACGATGGAACTCCTCTCGAGGAGGTCTTCTCGACCATCGTCCCCTTGCTCGCAGCGGATCAGATCCTGGTCGAGGATCCAGAAGCGGCGCTTCTCGAGGGGAGCAACAGCAGTTTCTGACCCCGTGACGAAATCATCAATGGAGGGGCCTTCGGAAGGATATGGCGAGAACTCGGATTGCGTGATCCCCAGGTTCGAGCCCCGGAGGCCCCACTTTTCACTCTCCGGCCCCCTCCCCGACCCTCCCCGACCCTCTCCATCGCGGTAAGATACCTTTGACAGCGGATCTGGCCTCTGTGCCAAAACCGCACACAAGCCCCCTCTCCGCCCCTTTCCGGGGCTTTCCAGGACCCCTCTTTTGGCACTGATGATGCACTCTATACTGCAGTAAACATCGAGGGAGATCGGTTTGGAAACAACTTCAGACCACTTTCCTGGAGCGGGTGGCGTTGGTGGACAGAGTTCCGTCGGCGATCTACAATCCGCCACTTGAGCAAAAGGTACTTCTGGAATCCGTGCGCCTCGGCCCATCCGGCCCCTGCGCTCACAACCCCGGCAGTTCCTGGATCACTGGTCTGATTTGCGTCTGCGGGGTTCCTGCCCCTCTCGTTGCCAGGGAATTTTGGCGGCGATGAGCAGGACGGGACGGAATCAGAAACTGCGCTCTGGTTGGTATGCATCGAATACGATGGTGCCCGCTAGTAGCTCCACTTCGAATAGAGCCTGGCGACTGTCCATTGCACTTTCAGTCGCCGCTTGGAAAGAGCAGAAACGAATGAGCCCCCACTGCAAATCTCAGCCAGAGTTTCACCGATTCACAGAACTCCCATCCTCGCTCTTCAGGTGTATGGGCCTTCTCATCATCGGCCTCCCATTTTTTATGGGATTGGTTGGATGTCACGGCGACATCGGTTCGGTCCCGAACATCAACAATGCTGCTGAGTTTCTCGATGATAATGCGACCTACATCGGCCCTTCGATGGTTTCTCCGCGTTATGGGCATACCGCGACCACTCTTGAAGACGGCACCGTACTGGTGGTCGGTGGCAGCGATGAGAGATTCCTCACCTCCCTCGATGCTTCGGAGATCTTCGACCAAGGAGCGAGTGTCAGTCTCAACGAACCGATTCCCGACACGATTTCCGGAGATTTCATCGATACCGATGTCGAGGGCAATCTGATGCTGCTCACCCAGGGCGGCCGAGTCTTCCATACCTCCACCCTGTTACCCAACGGGAATGTTTTCGTCTGCGGTGGAACCGGCGATGCCCTGTTCGCCCAGGCCACGGAAGTGTCCGAGATCTACGACATCAGCAGTCGTGAGTTCGCTCCAGATTTCCTGCAGTTGAACC
>CAVOEM010000119.1:0-8671 GCA_963694575.1 Planctomycetes bacterium UBA1146
TCCGATGGGAAGCGCGTGGCAGGTCACACACTGCAAACCTCCATCGAGGCCAGCATTGCGATAAAGATCCAGCCCTGTCTCTGCATTTCCAGTGCCCAGTATTTCACCTTCAGAACCGAAGCGACCGGTCGTGAAATGGCCGTCGAGTGGCAATGCGGTGGGCAACTCATTTCTCATGCCGCGAAACGGATTGGGCGGAAAATAGATGCTGGCGAGGTATGCCTCGAACTCCTGCATCGCTACCCCTCCGACCGGGAGATCATCCCCATTGATCGACATGAATGCGCCACCAAAGGCCTCGATACCAAATTTGTCTCCACGCCAGTGATGAGGTTCCTTCCCGATGATGTCCTGCAATGTCTGGGTCAACATCGGCCCCTTCATCGGATGGAAATCATCACACGGAGGAACTCCCGGAAGCGGCAGACCCATGTTGCAGACATCGACGAATGGAACCTCCTCTCCCGCAGGATCTCCCAGATCCCATGCCAGGCGGTCGGTCCTGGCATCGACATGGCAAGAAGCACAGGAGACCTGGCCCATTCCGGAGGTGAGGTGTGTGTCGTAGAGGAACTTTCGACCCTCGCGCACCACTTCACCGGTCGGATCGTGAAAAGTTTCTCGACCACTGATGGCGCCGGTCTGTAGATCGATGGAAGCGACCGATGCATCGAAGTGCTCCAGCACATAGAGCTTTCCCCTCGATTCATCGAGGGCGAGACCGGTCGCACCCGCACCCACGTCGATGGGATCCGCCACAAGATCCCGGGTTCCGTCCGCCTGGAGCCGGACCACATTCCCGGATCCCTTGCCTGCGACAAAAGCCTCGGTACCTGCGGCATTCCAGACGATGGCGCGCGGATCTCCTATGCTCAGCAACTGCTGATCGAGGGGAACACTGACACCACTGGCGGGTAGATGCGGATTGAGATCATCAATCTGCGCAATGGCCGCACCTCCCGGGGCGATCATCGCATGCAGCACATCGATGAAGTTCCCGTTGAGATTGTGTTCGTAGCGGATGTGATTGAATGCCTCTGTTCCGACCACCGAGATGGCTCCATCGGTCGGACGAACACCGATCGCCATGCAGATGTTCATCAGGGACTGGATGTATGTGACCGAGTTGTCGGTGGTATCGATGACCGCGACATCATGATCTGCCAGATCCCAGCCGACCTGGCGACCCGAGAGGCCTGCCTGTGGCCCGCTGACCAGATCTCCCCAGTCACTTCCGTTATCATCGACCCACACATCCTGGTCGATCTTCTTGACGATCAGTGCCACGGGTGGAGGTGTACCGATGCTGGGGTTAATTGGTGGCTCAAACTCGCCATTGGAATTGGGCGGAGGATTGACGCCACCATAAGGCCCTGCTGGATCATTGACGACATTGGGCGGAAAAGCGATGACATTGACCCCGATATCGAAACCACCGCCGAGCACGGTGGTGCCATTGCCCGATTCAAAGATGGCGCAGTAGACGATCGATCCGTCGGGGCTCTTGGCAAGCGCCCGAGGCTCCTCACCCACCAAGGAAATGATCTCGGGGGAGGCCGTCACATCGGATGGATCGAACACCATGATCTCATCGGTTCCCGAGCAGGAAACATAAGCGCGTTCCGGCGTGCCGGCAAAGATCACATCCGCAGGTTCATCCGCCGTCGCCAAGGTCCATCGAACGTAGCCATTTTGTAGATCAACGATACTGATGGTGTCGGAAATTCGATTCACCACCCACGCCTCGGTCGCATTGCGAGCTCGCACCGATACCGGATCGAGTCCTACCGGCACCGACATGAGCGGCACCGGGACACCGGAACTGATGTTGTAGATCTCCAGATGGGAATCGGCGGTGTTGGTCGCCAGCAACAGGTCACTGCCCGAAACCAATTCAAGCGGATGAACAGGTGGGCTTTCCCAGTTGACCCAGGAGTCCGCGGGAACCTGTCCCGAGAGGCCAGAACAGAGCGACAGTGCGAGCGAAAGTGCGAGCAGCAGCAACACGCTATTGGTCTTCAGAGACATGGAGATTCCCTCTCATGGGGATCAATACGGGTGTCAGGTTCAATCACCCCGATACGAATCGGGGCTACTCTTCGATGATAGGGGCAACCAAGGGGAACCACTACCGGGAATACACATCATCCATACGACGGGAAATATCGGCTAGGCGCTCCTGATCCCCGCCGCTCACCTCGGCAGACCCCCAACCTCGGTACCCTACCTCCTCGAGTGCCTTCATCGTTTCAGACCACTGAACCGATGAATCCGGATCTCCGATCTTGCAACCGAATCCGGCCCACACTCCCTCCTTCTCCTTGCGGGAGAGGGAGTAGTCCTTGATATCGACCTTGATGGTGCGCGCACCCAGTTTCCTCACCCACTCGGGAGGACTGCCATAACGAACGATGTTGCCGGTATCGAAGTACCAGCCGACCCATGGACTGTTGAACTGATCGACATACTTCACCGCTTCATCGGCATCGGTGATGAAATCATTCCAGACATTCTCGAAGGCGATTCGAACGCGCAGTTCTGCTGCCAGTGGGATCAACTGGTGAATCGCCTCGGTCGATCGTTTCCACGCCTGCTCGTAGGAGACTCCATCTCGGCAAACTCCTGGCACCACCAGCACCGTGGTTCCACCGAAGAGACGGCAATCTCTCAGCGCGGTTTCGACTCCCTCGATCCCCTCCTGGCGAACCTTCTCGTTGGCCGCAGAAAGTGGCTTCCCCCAGTGTGAGGAGCACACCACCCCGGGAATCTCGAGACCGGTCGCCGCTTTCGCGCGCAACACTTCTCGCCAGTCGAGGGATGAAGGCGAATCGAGCTCGACTCCGTCAAACCCGACTTCCTTGAGAATTTTAAACTTCTCCTCCAGTGTCTTTCCGACATTCGCCATGCCGATCTTGAGAGACTTCTTGAGGCGAGGCTGAGATACGGTTTCCCCTGGGATCGTCATTTCTGCCCCCGGTTTCATGGCACCCACCCAGGTACTGCCGACCACTCCCAGAGCTGCCGCGGAGATGAAATTTCTGCGATCCATCGATGCCCCTAGACCAGAGCCGTGCGACCGGGAATCGCAACTGCAGGCATCGCCAGATCACCAAACTCCCACTTCTCGGGGTGCAGGCTGTTCTGCGAGTTGAGCGCGAACTCGAGGGTCACTTCCTTGCCGGTATAGGCACTCATCCGACCCATGATGGCGGTCAGGGTACTCATCGCGACCCGCTCCGCCTCATTCAGCGGTTCATTGGCCCGGATGCTGGCGATCAGATCGGCATGCTCCTGGACATAGGCGTTTCTTCCGCCGCCGGGGGCACTCCAGTTCCGTTCACCGGTGATGCGTCCGGAGGGATTGGCGACTCCCTTGGTGCCGATGATCTTCTCCGAGACTCGGTTCCAGCAGCCGTCGATCTGACGGCATTCGCTCAGGGTTCTCACTCCACCCGGGTACACATACTCGACTGCGAAGTGGTCGAAGATATGGCCGTACTCCGGACCGGTACGCACCTGGCGGCCACCCATGGCGTTGGCCTTTTCGGGAGGTCCACCGAAGGCCCAGTTCATCACATCGATATTGTGGATGTGCTGCTCGACGATGTGATCGCCGCTGGCCCAGGCAAAGTAGAGCCAATTCCTGACTTGCCACTCCATGTCGGACATCTGCGGGGTTTGACGCGTCACCCACAGCCCCCCTTGATTCCAGTAGACCTGGGCACCGACCAGTTCTCCGATGGCCCCATCGTGGATCTGCTGCATCGTTTCGATGTAGCCCTTCTGATGACGACGCTGGGTTCCGGCGACCACCGCCAGTCCCTTGCGCTTGGCGACCTTGGCGGCAGCCAGCACCTTGCGGATTCCCGGCCCATCGGTGGCGACCGGCTTCTCCATGAAGACATGTTTGCCCGCAGCCACAGCCGCCTCGAAGTGAATCGGTCTGAATCCGGGAGGCGTCGCCAGGATCACCATGTCGACATCGGAGTCGAGTAGTTGTTGGTAGGCATCGAAGCCGACGAAGCAGCGCTCCTCGGGAACATCGAATCGATCCCCCAGCCCCTTGAGGTTGTTTCGACTCGAGTCGAGACGGTCGCGGAACAGATCCGCCATCGCGGTGATCTTGACTCCTTCGGAGGAGTTCACGCAATTGTTGGCGGCACCGGATCCTCGTCCTCCACAGCCGATCAATCCAACCCGGATCACATCCGAGCCATCGGCATGGGCCTTGCCCTGTAACAGGGCGGGGGTCAACAAGGTCGCCGCAGAAGCGGCCGCAGCCCCCTTCAAGAACTCTCGACGACTCGCACCTGGATTCTGCTGGCTCATCCTGACTCCTATTCCATATCTTCCATGTCTAATCTTTACTGTGATTCACTGCTGCTGGCTCGGGGCCACCAGAGATCTGCCAGCACCGAGGCCAGCAAGATTCCCTGAGCAAGGCTGTAACCCGCCCCCGAAACCATGATGCACACCGTCCAGGATGGACTGAAACGCGCCAACCACCAACCCCCTACATCGCCGACCAGTCCCAGCCCCATGATGGCGATCAATAGTGAGATCCAGCGGCGGCGCCAGCGTGTCATGCACGCCAGAGCGATCACCACCAGCCCCTGAATCGATAAAGCCAGGGCATGGGCATGAGTGGAAGCGGCCAGTACTGCGACCGGAGTCGGCAGCACCTTGCGGGAAAAGGCGATCTCCTTGATATCGTCGAAGTACTCCAGCGGTGGGATCGCGGATCCGGTCTCGGCACCGGCGGCCCGAGTGTGACATTCGATGCAACTCTGGTCGATGATCTCGGCGGGCGGGATTTCTAGATCCAGGCTATCGTAGTCCTCGACGATGCGTCCGCCGGCGAGCCAGCGTAACAGCAGTTCCTTGTGAGCCGAAGGCAGCGTCTCGGGATGCCCCCTCTCGAGAGCAGTACCGAACAATCCGGGACTATCGATACCGTGGTAGGCACCGGTCACATCATCGAAGGTGAAACCGGGGAGTTCATCACGATTCTCGAAGTGACTCACCATGTGGGTCGCACTGGCGAGGAGTCCGATGTAAAGCACCACGATCAGGCCGCTGACACCGATCCTGATTCCCATCGGTTGACCACGGAGCCCCTCTCCAGGGATTGGCAATGACCCCATCGGCTAGGCCTCCTTCAGATCGTCCTGAGAGATCTCGATCACGCCACCTTCGACCACCGCACGCTGTGCGGCGATCCCCACGGCAGTCGCTCGCAGTCCTTCACTGACACCCGTCTTGACCTTCACCTGCTCTGCACAACTCAGCAGGAAATCTGCCACACCGTAGTGGAGAGAATCATTGGGGAGTCCAACCCCATCTTTCAACTTGTTCTGACTGGCGAGTTTGGTCGCGTCGGCGATGAGGGTGATGCCCTCGTCATTGAAGAATCGCTGACGGTTGGCGTAGACCTCCCATCCCTGCGTCGCCGCATCCGCTTCCTTGAACATCCAGCCGTGACTCCAGGCCAGTTTGAAGGCGGAGTTGACGCCATGGAGCACCTCGTAGCGGCCACCATAGGAATTACCCAGTGTCGCCTGGTACTGGAGACTCTGCCCCTTGGGAAACTCGAGGGTCAAGTTGACGGTATCGGCGACCTTGCGCCCATCTTCCCACACGAACACTCCGCCATTTCCCGACACTCGATGAGGATACTGTCCGGTGAACCAGTGAATGACATCGAACTGATGGGTGCCCCACTCTCCGGGCAATCCGAGCGACACCTTGGGGTCGAGACGCCAGTCGAGACGAGCTTGCCGTTCGGCAGTCGAGGCCGCTTGACGCCAGGAGGTTTTCCGGGAGTTCTGCGCGCGCATCGAGACCAACTTGAGGAACGCCTCGGTACGGAAGAAGGAGCGAGCCAGGGAATAAACCGGATTGGAACGCGCCAACAGCCCGACCTGGAAAACTCGCTGATTGGAACGGGCGGCCAAGGCGATGGCCCGAGCATCCTCGAGGGTATGTGCCAGAGGAGCCTCGCAGTAGACATGCTTACCCGCCGCCACTGCCGCCTCGGCGATCGCTCGATGCCGATGGGTCGGAGTTGCGATGAAGATCGCCTCCACCCCCTTCTCCTTCGCCAGCAACTGATCCGAATCGGCATAGGCCGTGGCATCAGCGACGCGCCTCCTGGCACTTCGCAATCGCGGCTCATCCACATCGCAGATCGCCACGATGGTGGCTCCCAGCTTCTGCAATTCTGCGGCGATCGCTCGACCTTGACGGCCCATGCCGATGATGGCGACCGGATACCCCTTCGGTGCGCGAGTCGCCATCGCTTCAAGGCCCGGTAAAAGAGCCATCCCGGCCAGGGCGCCAGCGCCTTGGATCAAGAAATCTCTACGGTCCGTTTCCATCGTTCCTCTTCCACGGAAGCCTCCGCTTGCGGTTTCATGTCGGTCGATTCACCATTATTGACCCGATATCCCTGGAGAGTTACCGGGAGTTGTCGGGCCACTTCACCTTCGAAGCCTGCCACCGTCAGTGCGGTGGCCCAGGCATCACACTCTGTCGCACTGTTCCCAACCACCATCGCGCCCTCACGATGGCGATCGAGCCGATCACCACTGAAGGGGTCGATGAGATGTCCACCCGCGCCGCCGCCGGCAGCCGAAGAGACCGCCAGGGCACCATCGACCAGACCGATCGTCTTGCGCTCGAACCCCTTCACCTCGATGGCCCAGTCCGGTCTTCCCGGGGGGGCTCCCAGTGCCACGATGCTGCTGGTACCCCCGTGAATCAGCGCACATTCGACACCCGCTTCGAGCAGGATCGAGGCGGCCAGATCACAGGCATAGCCCTTGGCGATGCCACCCAGATCGAACCTCAATCGAGAGTCGCGTCGACGTACGGTGCTGGCCTCGGCATCCAGTTCGATACCAGAAAAACCATCTCTTGGAGCGACACCGCAGATCGGATCGCGGCGCGGGTCGCCGGCGGCCAGGTCGGCTCCGATGATCGGATCAAAGGAACCGCCAGTCTGTTGATGAAGACGGGAACAGGCCAGCAACAGGTCCAGGGTCAGGCCGTCGATGGTCACCGGACGGCCGTCAGATTCGGCGTGAATCCGCGCCAAGGTGCTGTCCCTGGAGAAGGCATTCCACAATCGATGACAGTTGGAGATCTCCTCGAAGGCTTCCTCCACTGCAGCACGCAGAAGAGCGGGTTCCGCTCCCCCGGCGACGATCTCGAATCGAGTCCCCATCGCCGGAAGAGCTCCCCTATGCATCATCTCGTATCCCCGAACCGACTAGCCGATACTCGTGGCAGTCATCGAGGCGGGATCGAACTCGAACGCCTTACCCTCCCACATCGAACGGGTCGCCAGGTCGACCGCAACGATCACCTTGGTGCCCAGATCGACATTGGAATCGGGTTGACGACGGGTCCGAATGCAATCGAGCCAGTTGCGACGAAGCGCATCCTGATCATTGCCGATGCTCTCGCAGATCACCTCTTGCGGTTCGACATCGTCAGCAAACAAGCGTTGAGGGACCATCTTGCAGTTGCCCCCGTTGAGGTAAATGGTTCCCTCGTGCCCACGGATCATCGTCTCGAGACCCATCTCATTGCAGGTCGAACCCGCCACGATGAGAGTGTGCCCCTTCTCGAACTGGATCTGCAGGTTGACCTGGTCGTGATTTTCCATCGCCTTGTCGATGTAATGGCCACCGGTGGCGACCACACGAGTCGGCCAGCCCTGGTCGAGCGCCATCATCAGCGGAGTGATCTCGTGGACCAGCAGGTCACCGACGATGCCGGTCGAGAAATCCTTGTAGCGACGCCAGCGAGCACACAATGCAGGGTTCCAGTCGCGAACTCCGGCCGGGCCACACCAGCGATCCCAGTCGACATTGACGCCCGGCTTCCACTCGGGATCGATGCCGTAGTACTTCCACTCCCCATCTCTGGAGTTGCGACAGTAGGAGGTCTGGCTGAAGGTCGGCTTACCGATCGCTCCTTCGGCGACCATCGCCTGTGCTGCCTTGTACTTGGGCAACATGATCTTCTGGGTACCGACCTGCAGCAGCACATCGGGATTATTGAGAACCACCTGTCGCAGGCGCAGCGCCTCGGGCAGACGCAGGGTCATCGGCTTCTCGAGGTAGACATCCTTGCCCGCCATCAGAGAGTCTTCCGCCATCTGAGCGTGCCAGTGTTCCGGTGAAGCAATCAGAACACCATGGATGTCGTCGCGGGCGAGCAACTCCAGGTAATCGTTGTAGACGGCGCACTCATCTCCTTGCGCCTTATTGATCTTCTTTTCGGCGACGGCGCGGCGCTTGTGATTGACATCACAGACCGCGACGATCTTGACCTTATCCTCGCCACGGGTGGCAAATCGAAGGAACGAATCGATGTGACCACCGCCCATTCCTCCGGTCCCGATGACTCCCATCCGCACCACTCCATCGTCGCCCAGGGGTGTGCGACGAGCGGCCCTACCGATAGCGCCGGGCTTGGCGCCGATCCGTTCCGAGCCCAGCAAACTGTTGCCACTGATGGCGATCGCACCGGCCGCCAATGCTGCTCCCTTGAGGAAGTCGCGGCGGTCATTCCCGGCCGGCTTCTTCGATTCTTCATTGATCATCTCAACTCCTCTTCAAAGTAGATCTGCTTCTTGTTTTCTTCACGATCATGCTTCTTCACG
>CAVOEM010000120.1:0-8546 GCA_963694575.1 Planctomycetes bacterium UBA1146
CATCCGCAGACGATTCACCGATCAGTTGAAGCCATGTCTGAGCCGACAGCGAACTCCAGAGATGGGTTTCCGGATTGCGGCGACCGATCCTCTTCAATGTCACTTCTTTAGAAGACACGGACATCACTCGAGCAGCGAAGGGAGTGCTGCCGACCAGGCACCACCTCGACTGAACCTCATCTCCGACGCGTTTTCCGGCACTTTCGCAGATGGCTCGTGCATCCTGTTGGAGGCTCTCGATGCTGCTCTTGAATTGCTTCCAACGCCGATTGAGGGAAGCAAACTGAACCATCTTGTCGGGCGCCTCAACGGACCACTCGATGTCACTGGCCAGTCCCACGAGGCACTCTTCCATCTTCACTTCCAGCGCGCTCAGAAGCTCCTCGTACAGCCCTCCAGTGAGTTGGAGTTGTTCCACCTCGGCAGCAAAGCGTCGTTCCAGTCCGAGTGTCAGGGCCATCTTCTCGATGACGGCAGCGGCTTGCACATGCTGATCGCGTTGGATCCACTGCTTTGCCGCCAGACGAGCCAGCCCGATCTCTCTGGTCTCGATCCACCGATAGGCCATCTGCAGTGCTTCTCGCTCCTCGACAAGATCGGACTGCAGCGGGATCACCAGCGATTCGAGTTCGGATCGCACCTTCTCGTAGTTCCCCGCCCTGAAACTGCTGAGAATGTCACCTCTGGAACGGTTCCAATCGCCCCACTGGAGAAGTTCATTCTCCAACTGTTCGAGGCGTTGCCACCGTTGCTCTGCTTGCGCCTGGGTCCGCTCCTCATAAATTTTCGGATCGGGCAGCAGATCGGTGACCACATCGGAGACATCCGAGGGTCGCCGATCGGATCGGTCTCCCAGCGTTGGGTCCGTCACCACATCCGAGGATTCACTGCGGGACAGTTCGCGAGGTGTCGCTTGAGGAAGTTCGGGCTGACCCCAGTTCACCGCCGAGGCGATTCCCGCCGCCAGCGCCAACGCGGCCACCACCAGTGGCCACCTCTTGCGCGGTTCGGGTGCGCTCCGTTCGAGCAGTTCGAGACACCTTGAAAATCCTCCCTCACCGGAACGAAGCGCCCGGATCGGATCTTGCCAGCGGCTCGAAAGATCCCAGAGGCTGGCGATGGAAGTCAGATTCTTGGCCGCTTGAATCTGGCAAGGTTGATCATCGAGTTGTTTGGTGAGAGGCCCCAATTCCGTGACGGCAAACCTGCCACCAGGAAGTTTCAAGATCGAACTCAGTGGAACCGACTCGATCGACCACCCCTGCAGATGGAGTTGACGATGAAGTTGAACCACCATCCGAGCGACCTGATCAGGATCGAACTCCTCTCGGGAAATCGAACGGACCGGCAGTCCCTCACCCTCATCGAGGGCAACATATCGTGCCTGTCCCACCGCCCCCTCATCGATGACTCGTAAAGCGCCTTCGCCATCGAGTTTGACGATGGCCCGGATCTCCTCGATGAATTGATCCTGCTGAGACCGACTTGAGGCGGGAAGCACCTTCAGAAGTACCCTCCGATCGAGACGGATCTGACGCGCCTCGATCCAGATTCCGATCCTCCCCGGACCCCGGATGTGGAGCGGCTGGAAGCCCGGAATCTCAGGGGTATTCGGGTCGACCTCGGTCATCTCAACGCTTCCTACCCTTGCGGGAAGAGGGTTCACCGGGCAGGACCGAATCGGGCTCCTCCCCACGCAAACGCCGCACTCGATCGCGCAGTGCCGCGGCTCTCTCGAAATCGAGGGCCTGTGCTGCCTCCAGCATCTGCTGCTCCAGTTGTTCGATCATCTCCACACGTTGCTGATCAGGCAAGTCAGTACCGGTCTCCTCGACCTGCTCGATTCGAGCACGGACCTCCTCCTCGACCGTGGTGCCCAATCCCTTGCGAATCGACTTGGGAACAATCCCATGTTCATCATTGAATTGCTGCTGAATCGTCCTTCTGCGATTGGTCTCATCGATGGCACGTTTCATCGATTTGGTGATCACATCGCCGTAGAGGATCACACGGGCTCGCTCATTTCGAGCGGCACGACCAATCGTCTGGATCAATGCAGTAGCACTCCGCAGGAACCCCTCCTTGTCGGCATCCATCACCGCCACCAGAGACACTTCAGGAAGATCGAGCCCCTCTCGTAGCAGGTTCACTCCGACCAGCACATCGTAAGTCCCCCGGCGTAATTGCTGCAGGATCTCCACTCGTTCCAGGGTATCGATCTCCGAGTGCAGATAACGCGCCTTGATATGGGTCTCCTGGAAGAAGTCACTCAGATCCTCGGACATCCGCTTGGTAAGGGTGGTGACCAGCACACGATCTCCCAGTGCCAGGGTTTCCTGGATACGCTCCAGTAGATCCTGAACCTGACCTCGAGCCGGGCGAACTTCCACCTCTGGATCGAGGAGACCTGTCGGACGATTGATCACCTCGATCACCTCGCCAGCACACTTCTCCAGTTCCCTCGGAGCAGGGGTTGCCGTGACATGAATTGTCTGGCCGCTGACTCTTTCCCACTCAGGAAATTTCATCGGGCGGTTATCGAGAGCACTCGGTAGCCGGAAGCCATGATCGACCAGGGTTTGCTTGCGCGATCGATCCCCCTCGTACATGCCACCTAACTGAGGCAAGGTGACATGGGATTCATCGACGAGAGTGAGATATCCTTCAGGAAAGTAATCGAGCAGATTGGGGGGCCTCTCTCCCGGCTCAAAGCCATTGAGATGGCGGGCGTAATTTTCGATGCCTGGGCAATAACCCGCTTCCGAGAGCAGTTCCAGGTCGTAGCGAGTTCTGGTCTGGAGCCGATGAGCCTCCAGATCCTTTCCCTGGTCCCTTAGCTGGATCAGCCTTTGGTGCAACTCGGTCTGGATCCCTGCGATGGCTTGATCAACATCCTGATGGCTGACCACGTAATGTTTTGCGGGGAAGATGGTCATCTGGTCCAACTGCCCCAGAACCACTCCGCTGACCGGATGGAACTCCTCGATTCGTTCGATCGAATCGCCAAACATGTCGATACGGTAGGCCACCTCTTCGTTGGCGGCATGCACCTCCAGGACATCTCCACGAGCTCGAAAACTCGCCCGCCCGGGATCGAAATCGTTGCGCTGATACTGGATGTCGATCAGCTTCCTCAGCAATTCGTCTCGATCGATCTCGTCTCCCACCGCCAGCGCAATCATCTTCCCCTTGAAGGCTTCGGGAGATCCAAGGCCATAGATACAAGAGACGGAGGAGACGATCACCACATCAGGTCGCGTCAACAAACTAGCAGTGGTCGCCAGCCGCAATCGATCGAGGTCTGCATTGATCCCGGCATCCTTCTCGATGTACATGTCGCGTGCGGGAAGATACGCCTCGGGCTGGTAGTAGTCGTAATAGGAAACGAAGTACTCGACAGCATTTTGCGGCAAGAACTTTTTCATCTCGGAGTACAACTGCGCTGCCAAGGTCTTGTTGTGAGAGATGATGATGGCGGGCCGACCAGTGCGTGCGATCACCTGTGCCATCATGTAAGTCTTGCCCGATCCTGTCACCCCGAGCAATACCTGGTCCTGTTTCCCCTCATCGAGACCCTCCACCATCGAATCGATGGCGTCTGGTTGGTCTCCTGCCGGCTTGAACTCGGAGTGCACCACAAATGGTGATCCCGGATATTGAAAGATATTCAGCGGTTTCCATCCCCTCCTCTGGAAGATTCAGTGACGGGGTGCTGGCACATTTCAGGCCCGCCGTTGCAGGGACGTGGTGACAACCACGGACCGGCCTCGAGTAATGGACGATCGGGCACTCCCGCGACTCGCATCACCTGGCAGAGGCACCGGAAACCGCTGTCCCCGACCCGCGCCCGGGTGATCTTTTGCGCCGTGACCCGACCGATCCCCTCGATCAACAGCAGCCGACTGATCGGATCGGTGCCCAGATCGACGCCGACCGTCGCGATAGGTGGCCCCGGATCGATCGAATCGATCACTCTGACCGAAGGGTGTTCACTGCGAACACCGCCGGTCAACAGCGCCCAGGCCAGTAACAGGCCCCATGCCAACAGGTGACCGTGAGCCTCTGCTGTGCTGAGGATGGCTAGCCTGCCTTCCCATGTTGCGGGTTGTTATCGGGGTTTCAGACCGGAAGGGCCGCGAAACCCCTCGACCTGATCTCCCACTTGGATGCCATGCTGGGCAAACCAACCGACGTTGGTTTCGAGGGCATAGCGGACTTCCTGACTCGAACGGTACCTGGGAAAGGAAACCTGCCCTGGCCGAGGGGCATCCATCTTGAGAATGTCGACGATCCGACCGTTGTCATCGAGATAGGCGATATCGAGAGAGATCTTACAATTCTTCATCCAGAAGCCCTGAAGCAACGGTGCAGGAAAGATAAATAACATTCCCATATCTTCCGGCATCGACGTTCGATGCATCAGACCATTCTGCCGGCGGTTGGGATCCGCTGCGATCTCACACCAGACATCCACCTTCTTGCCACTCTCGGAACTCACGACCTGTACCTTGTGACTTCCCGGTCGCACATTGGCCCGAGTTGGCCTCTGGCCCTCACAAGCGGACAGGATCAGCAGCAATCCCATCGTCAGGAGGGCCAATTCACTCCTGCCTGGGGACCGGTGAACCAGAGTTGTGAAATCGATCATTGTCCGGACTCCTTGCTACTGGATCGTTGAAGATCCTCCAGTATTTTTTTGCTCCTATACGCTCGCACCAGGCGCAGCATTACCGGGTAGCAAGGCAATGCGAAGAGCAACCCGACCACGATCCCACCGACAAACAGTGGACCCAACACATCATTCCCTATCGAGCGGAGTAACTCCAGGCTTACCTCATACCAGCCCACCGCATTTTCCGAGGCCTGCTCGGTCAACTCGATCCAGTACAACTCGAACTGGGCGAACGACTTTCCCTCCTGTGCGAGGCACTTCAACCCCACCCAGTAATCGAGCCAGTAGATCGGGATCAGCGTCAATGGGTTCGAGATGTAGACCATGATCAATCCGGCCAGGCGATTGGCCGGGATCACCATGCTGACGAGCAGGATGATGATCATCTGAATCCCCACGGTAGGTGTCATCGCGACGAAGAGACCGATAGCGGTCCCCAGGGCGATCGACTCCGGAGTGCCATCCAGTTGGAGCAGACGCTTCAAGAACGGCAATGGAACCGGTTCAGAACTGGATTCAGTCAAGGGAGTCCTCCGGTGCTTCTATTCACTGGCGAGTCATCCTGGCGAAAAGACGGTGACCTTCGACAGATGCTAATCTCCTCGCAGACTGATTTCCAGGCCAGGATCCAGTTTCCTACGGGGAGAGGATCATCCAGTGGATCGAGCAACCGGATCGATCCGCAAGGTCAGGTCGAGTGCCGCGGCAGAATGAGTGATGGCCCCGCAGGAAATCCTGCTGACCCCGGCCGCCGCATGGCCACTGACGGTCGCTTCATCGATGCCGCCGCTGGCCTCGATGGCCGAAGTCTCGAGCGACAAACCCGCTTCCGTTGCCGCTTCGATCCAGCGACTCAGCAGTTCCGGGCTCGTGTTGTCGACCAGGATGATGTCGACCCGCTGCTCGAGACAGGCACGAAAACTGATCTCGTCTTCGACCTCGATGGCGATGGGTCGTGATTCTTCCGCCTGGCGAAGGCGGGTCACGATGAACGCCACCTCTGCCGCTGGATCATCGGCGAACTGCGGATTTAACCGCTGGAGCCACTCTCGATGATTCTCTTTGACCATCGGGAACTGGGCCAGATCACCACGGTGACTGACTCCACCACCCGAACGAACCGCCTGTTTCTGAAAGATCCGGATGCCCGGGAGCGTCTTGCGGGTGTCGAGGATCTGAACCCCATGAGAGCGGCTCACCAGAGCCTCGGTCCGGGTGGCAATTCCGCTGAGATGAGAACCGATGTTGAGCGCGGTACGCTCCCCTGCCAACAAGGACACGAGTGGACCATCGACCACCAGCAATACACTGCCCTCGACCACCGGTTGGCCATCCGAGAGTCGGTCGATCACCTGGCAATCCGCAGCCAGTTGCTCGAAGACTGCGGCCATCGCCGCAGTTCCACAGACCACACCCTGCTGACGCGAAGTCACCACCGCGCGACCCCTCACTACCGGTGGATCGAACAGCACCATGGTTCCATCGTCTCTCGCTCGATCCTCCTCGAGGGCCGCGCAGATCCATTGCTCCAGCGGCAGAAGCGTCTCTTTCAGGGTCCAAAATCGTTCCAGATCGGTGCTGTCATGGCTGACCACTGCTGTGCTCCTTCCTGCAGGACTCAAAACCCCACTCGCCCGGTCACCACGAGTGGACCCGAATCTACCTCCTGCAACAAGGAGACCCCTCTCCGCTCGTAAAATTCTATCTCGGAGAGTGACTCTCCCACCTTTGCTGGCGCAATGGCGTGGCGCTGCGTACCATCTCTACGACGATCCCGATGGCGGGAGTTCGCCTCGAACGATCCCCTCTTCGGGGAGAAAGGGATGAAACTCGATGATCCAGCTGGAAGACCCTGCCGATCAGGCGATGGTGGCCAAGATCCACGAAGCGGATCAAGAACACCTGTTCGATGATTGGGATCAACTCGATTCCGCCGCTCGTCATTCGCTGCTGAAGGACCTCCATCACATCGATCTGAGTTTCATCCAGCAGTTGATTCGAGATCATCTCGACTCCAGCGCTTCTGAAGCACCCATCGCCGCTCCAACGCCTCCCGACTGGATCCCCCTCGATGATCCCGGCCGTGCGACGGCAAGGCAACGGGGACTGGAGGCACTGCAGCGAGGTGAAGTGGCAGTGCTGATGGTGGCTGGCGGTGTCGGAACCCGACTGGGACATCCAGGCCCCAAGGGATCATTTCCGATCTTGCCGATCAGTGGTGGCACCCTGTTCCAGATCTTCTCCGAATCATTGTTACGATTGCAAAAGTTGGTCGGTCGATCGATCCACTGGATCATCATGACCAGTCCGACCAACCATGCTGAAACCTTGCAGTACTTCCGCCAGCACGATTATCACGGATTGACTCCTTCGGAGGTCACGATCGTTCCGCAGGAACAATTGCCAGTGCTCGATTCGCGCCGCTGCAAGATCCTCAGAAGTGGCCCCGGGCAGGTGATGTTCAGTCCCGATGGCCATGGCGGTTCGATCCGTTTGCTCCAGAGAACCGCGACAGATCTTCGCCAGCGTGGAATCCAGCACATCTACACCCACCAGGTCGATAACCCGCTGGCGCGCATGGCCGATCCAGAACTGATTGGCCTCCACATCGAACAGGACTCTCGCTTCACCTCGAAGGCGGTGGCCAAGACCGACCCCGACGAAATGGTCGGTGTTTTCTGCAGCGTGGGAGATCACCTCAGGGTCATCGAATACAGTGAACTCGGGGAAGAGGATCGTCATCTGAAGAATCCAGATGGCTCACTCTCCTTCCGAGCGGGCAACATCGCCACTCATGTCATCGAACTCGATTTCATCGCACCGGAGACCGCATCCGGACCACTGCAGTTGCCCTTCCATGTCGCGCGAAAGACAATTCGTCACTGGCACGGAGGAGAGTGGCACGAGCCCACCTCGCCCAATTCAGTTCGATTCGAGACCTTCATCTTCGATGTCTTACCGATGGCCAACAAGGGCCTGGTCGTGGAAGCAGATCGAGATCTGGAATTTGCTCCGGTCAAGAACGGAGAAGGCAAGGATTCCCCTGCCACCTCGCGCTCAGCCCTACAGAAGTTGTGGGCCAGTTGGTTGGTCCAGTGCGGGATCGAACTGGAATTCGATTCATCTCACCAGCCATTGCGCACCATCGAGATCTCCCCGCTGGTCGCTGGCGATGCGACAGAACTGAAGAAGGCGTTGGAAAAACTGGAGATCCCCGCCGAAGGATCGATCCTGATCCGATGAAGATCCTTCTCTCGCTACTCCTGCTGTTACTCTCCTCGTCCAGCTGGGCGCATTCCGATGAAATCACGCTCGATTCGATCGCCTCGGCCCTCGATTCGGGGAATGCACTGGAGGTGGCGAGAGCCCATGCGGCTCTCGATCGACTCGACGACGGAGCGATTCCAGGACTACGAGAAGTACTCGATCAGCCACTGTCGATTCACAGCCGATCGATCCTTGCCGCCAAGCTCGGCACGATTCTCAGTGCAACCCTGGCGAATCTCGATGCGGCGGTCTATGAATTTGCCGCGGCCCGCAACCGGGCTCGGCCTCAAAGCGAGGATTCCGCAGCGGTGGGAGGAGAATCTGCCCGGGCTGAACGTGAATCTGCCCGTCGAAAGGTCGAAGCGATCGAACAGCAACTGATCGCAGCGGGGCTCCCGCTGGGCTCGGCACTGATCCATCACCAGGATCTGAGAGGATCTCGATCCTCGCTGGTACAAAGTGTCCACCAGCGGTTACACAGGTCGCTTCAATCCCAGATGAAAAAACGCTGGACCTCGTGGTCCGATCCTCAGCAGATTCGACCATCCGATCTGCGCTGGATCAGCGCGCTATTGAAGCCCATCGGCGAATCGAGCGATACAGATGC
>CAVOEM010000121.1:0-8395 GCA_963694575.1 Planctomycetes bacterium UBA1146
GATGTTTACTCGAGTTTCACTACGATCCACGATACCAACATGGGGATGAGAAGACCTTTCAGATTCGCCTCGAAAACCACGGCGCTTCAATCGCCTGTGATGAACTGGTGAACCAACTCGATTCCACTGCCGACGACTCTGAGGCATAACTCGGAGTCAAAACTGTGAGCGATGATCCGGGAAGGGTCCTCAAGGACGGGGAGCGTCTTCCGAGAAGCGCCCATGAATCAGGAAGTGGATGATCTCCTGCTGGGTACGGGAGCGCCAGAAGACGAAGGTGTGTGATCCGGGCAGGTGGATCTGATCGACCGCTCCATCGAGTTGGGTCAATTCCTGGGGGACCAGAGTGTCGCCGTTGGCGGCAATCACTCCGGTGGTGGATCCGGGCATCGTCCCCCGTGGGAGGGGGCCACCTTCGCGGTTGGAGAGTTCCTCGATCGTGGCGATCCACGGGCCCAACATTCCCTCCAGCGAACCGGCCCATGGGGATCCCAGATTGGGCGGACTGATCTGAACGACCCGTTCGATACCGACGATGGTCGGCGTGGTGGCCTTGACCGCGATTACAGCTCCAAGACTGTGGCCGACGATGTGGAGGGGAACTTGCGGTTCCAGGGCGATCTGATCGATGAGGAACTGGCGCAGTTCACGCCCCAATTCATCGACACTTTTCTGAGTGGAAGGGTAACGATATTCGATCACCTTGAAGCCGGCGTTCCTCAGTGGGGTGCGTAAAGGCCGCATCGCACGCTGGGTCCGGAACAAACCATGAACCACCACGACGTTTTCCTGCTGAGCAACTTTCAAAATGGTCTCCTCGGTAAGATCGGGCAAAGAGCTGCAGCCGATGAGGCTGATCACCAGTATCGGGGTAGACCAGGCCCAGCGTCGGATGAGTGCGGTCCAGTAGCAGTTTTGTTCCATTCCACCTCCCCAACCATCATGGGGAATTGAGGGGAACAGAACAAGGGGGCGTTGGTCTGGGCTCCTCAAGCGATTCACCGTCGATCGGACTGGATCCGCTGAGCGGTGGTCTGTGTCTGTATCGCTCACCTGAGAACCCACCGATGAAGCAGCGATGACTGGAACAGGATTGGTTTTTGAAGAGTGATGGTCGACTTGCGAATGACAGTAGAATTTGGTCAGAGTCTCTTCGCCGGGACCTGTCTACGAATAGATCACTTCAGCGAGAAGGGTGCGGTGAGATCTCTGAGTTGGACGTAAAGAAACCCGCCAAGCCGTCAAGCCAGGCGGGTTCCCCACTGGGTATCTGGTGGACCTGAGGGGGCTCGAACCCCTGACCTCTGCGTTGCGAACGCAGCGCTCTCCCAGCTGAGCTACAGGCCCTGATTTTTGATCTATTCTGCACTTGAAGTTCAACAGTCCCAGCCAGTCTGCTGGATACGAGTTTTAATTTATAGAGAGAGGAAGAGGAATCGGCAAGGGGATTAGGGGGATGTCGGAGGATTCTGCAGATCCCTCCACTGCTCTTCCAGAAGTCGAATCCGGTCGCGCAGCTGGGGTAACTGCGAGATGATGGTGAAGATCTTGCGAGTCTGGCTCGCATCCGCTGCGGGGATTCCCATCAATCTCTGATTCCCATCGAAACTGCGGAGTACCGCTGATTTGGCGGCCACCTGGGTATTGTTCCCCAGTTCCACGTGTCCGATGATTCCACTCTGGCCACCCATTTCGCAATCATCTCCGATGATGGTGGACCCGGCGATGCCGACTTGAGCGGCGAAGAAGCAGCGCGCCCCGATCACCACGTTGTGAGCGATGTGGACCAGATTGTCGATCTTGGTCGCTTCCCCGATGACGGTGTCATCCAGTGCGCCACGATCGATGGTGCAGTTGCAGCCGATCTCGACATCGCGACCGATCTGTACACCGCCACGATGGGGGATCTTCAGCGGGCCTTCGGACCCGGGTGTGTAGCCGAATCCATCGCCGCCAATCACGCTTCCGGCATGAATGGTGGTGCCTTCTCCGATGGTGGTATTGCCGTAGATCACCACATTGGAGTGCAAGGTGACCCCGGCAGAGATGGTGGAAGGACCCAGAATCACCACTCCAGGATGAATCACCGCTTCGGCAGCCACCACGACTCCGGCATCGATGAACGCACCCGGTCCGATGAAAACCTCTGGATCGACCGTCGCTTCCGGATGGATTCGTGCTCGATCACTGATGCCAACGAAGGGTGGGTCCGCTTCTGGATGGAGCAAAAGGATGGCGCGAGCGAACGCCTCATTCGAGTTGGGGTGGCGGATGATGGCGGGCACCTCGATCAGATCTTCGCTGTCGCGATCGGGCCCTACAATCACCGCTGAAGCGGCGATTCCCGCAGGTATCGGCCGATCATCGGCGACCCATGCCAGATCTCCATCCCCGGCACTTTCGGGCGGACGGACCCGTATCAGTACTGCGTCCGACTGACCCTCGAGTTGTCCACCGATGCGATCCGCGAGTTCCTGAGCTTCCATCGGCATCATCTCCTCCCCGCTCGGACCACTCCGAGAAGGTCGATGACCAGCGGTTTGGGGTCCTCGATATCGAGTGTCACTTTCAATTTTCCGTAGATTCCACCTGCAGTGGAAGGGAACGGCTCGGCGACGAATGCGAGGATCTGGACGGTGCCATCGGCGAGGCTCTTGGTAGTGAAGGAGAGCTCGACCCCACTGGTGTTTCGAATCAAATCGAGCTGGGTATCGGTGACCTTGAGCGGTTTGCCATCGACTCTTCGCAACGTCAACACGCTGTCGGAGAAGCCGGCCTGTTTGACCTGGTTGAGATTCCAGGCCTGCGGCTGGTACAGCACCAGTCCGAAGGCCCTTCCGCGGATGGGAACGGTGAAGGGGAGTCCGTTACAGAGCCCGTGGATCTGGCCGACGAATCGATCTGTGGTGCTTCCCTGACGAGCAGTGACCTCCACTCGAGCGCGGTTCTTCACCGGTTCGAGCAATCGCACCCGGAACATCGAGTCGCTACTGTTGAGATCGGTGATGGTCGGTGCTTGGTTGGCAGAGATCTGTTCAAACTCGACCACCTGGGTCGCTTCAGCAATCTCGGCAACCGTCGAGGTGGAGAGGACCAGTTCCCGTCGAGAAGTACGGATTCCAGGATGATGACTGGCGATCACAGGAAGTCTGAGGACCGCCTGGTTCCCGACATGGACTTCAATCTTCTTGGAGAAGGAACCCCAGCCACGACCGAGGCTCAGTTCGAAGCGGAAGGTCCGTTTCTCTCCGGGTCCGAGGGGGGTCCTGACATCGTGAGGCTTCATCTTCATGCAACCGCAGGTGGGGCGGATCTTTGACAACTGGATCGGCTCCCGGGTCAGGTTGATCACCTGGAACTCGAGCGTTTTCTTCTGGCCGTGTCCGACGATGCCTACATCGAGTTGCTTGGGTGACAGTTCCAGTGAAGAAGCGGAGGATTGGGCCGCTAGCGAGGTGGTCAGCAAGTGAGGCAGGAAATTGCACATGAAAGCGATCAGGAGGGCCAGCCACAGCCGGTGGTGATTTCTGAAGTGGTGCATCGGGTCTTCTCCTAGCGCCACATTGTAACCTTTTCTCGGTCACTTGGGGGGCGCTTCTGGTGCCAGGGGAGTGGGTGGTCTATTTTCCATAATCCCGCTCACGCGGGGGTACAAGGATCGAGCCAGAGAGGTAGGCAAAGTGGACCACGGCGTGATCGAGCAGGTGTGGGGCATCTCGCGCACAGTGATGGAGCAACAGATCGGCCGATTCCAGGGTTTTCTTGCCGAAGATGAGGATCTGATCTCCCGCTGTCGGTCGCTGGAGCCATTTGGATCGTTTCGCCCCCGCGATCAGGTCGAGCAGGACTCGAGCTGGAAACAGCTGATTCCCTACAGCGTCTTGCGTCATGGCGATCAGCTCCTGCAACTTCGGCGACTGTCGACCCAGGGGGAGGCACGGCTGCATCATCGCCTTTCCATCGGCGTCGGAGGTCATGTCAATCCCGAGATGGGAGACTGTGAGCCGCTCTTGATCCGTGGAATGAGACGAGAACTGGCCGAGGAGATCTGCATCGATGCGCAACCGGTCCAGTTCCGCATGCTGGGCTGGATCAATGACGATCTGACCGAAGTCGGGCAAGTCCACCTGGGACTGGCGGTCGAGGCGTTTCTCGATCACCGCCCTGGAATCCGTGAAACGGACCGGATGGAGGGAACCTGGCAACCCTTGCAAGACCTGGATGCGACCGATCCCGGCTGGGAATCATGGTCATCCTTGCTCCTCTCGGCTCTCGAGCCCAATCCTTCTTCCTGCCAAGAAATCCAATCTTCTGAGTGAAACCGTATCGGTGCGATTGACGCTCCTTCCGGTGCTGGGCTAGAATCCAGCGGAGTCGAACAGTACCGATCTCAGCGCTGCGGCGACCGAGGTGGAACTACAGTTCGTCACGCGGAACATCCACTACCCGGTGGTGTAATTGGCAACACAACTGGTTTTGGTCCAGTCATTCGAGGTTCGAGTCCTCGCCGGGTAGCCATTCGTGCAGTTGCAGATACACGTCATTTGTCATCCGTCGCCCATCGGCGACCGGGTCGCCTTCGTTTTCTGAAAACATCGTCGAGTGAGGCGATGCAGCAGGACAGGAACAATTCGATGGACGCCTCATTGTCCACCATCATCCTGGCTGCCGGACGTGGTTCTCGGATGAAGTCGGATCTACCCAAGGTCCTTCACCAGATCCTCGGCGTTCCAATGATTGAACTGGTCATCGAAAAGGTCCGTCAGGCCGGTTCCGATGACCTGACCTTGGTGCTGGGACACGGTGCCGATCAGGTCCAACGGGCACTGGGAGAGACACCGATCCGCAGTGCCATCCAGCAGCCACAACGAGGTACAGCGGATGCTGTTCTGGCCGCATTGTTGCAACATCCTCCATCGCATCCGGATGTGCTGGTGGTCAATGGAGACCTTCCCGATCTCGATCCCGAACTGCTGACTCGTTTTGTTGCCGACCATCGCAGTGGTGGATCTGTTTTTTCTGTGGCCAGTGCACGGGTCACCGATCCGCAAGGAATGGGCCGCATCGTCCGCAATGATCGGGACGATTTTTCCGGAATCGTCGAACAGCAAGATGCGGATGAAGATGTCAGTCGCATCGATGAGGTCAATCTCGGACTCTACATGCTCCATGTCGATACGCTGCTACCGCTCCTCGAAGAGATGGTCTCGGAGGATCTCTCCGCGGCGGATCCCGCTTCCGAGAGTTACCTGACCAGAGTCGTCGAGGTGATGGTGCAGAAGTCGCTGGCCGTGGCTGCGATCCCGGTCGCTGCCGATCGTCAATTCTTGCAGGTCAATGACCGCAGAGGGCTGGCGCGGGTCTCGAGAGTTTTTCAAGATCGGCTGCAGGAGCAATTGCTCGACGCAGGAGTGACCATCGTCGATCCCATCACTACCTGGATCGAACTGGGTGTGGAGATCGGATCGGACACCGTGATTCATCCGCAGACGGTGATTCGACGTGGAGTACAGGTGGGTCGACACTGCGAGATCGGGCCATTTGCGCATCTTCGCGGCGGCACCGTGATCGAAGATGATGTGAAGGTGGGCGATTTCGTCGAGATCAATCGCAGTCATCTGGAATCCGGTGTTCGAGCCAAACACCTCGCCTACCTGGGAGACACCCGGGTCGGGAGCGGCGCCAACATCGGAGCAGGAGCCGTGATCGCCAACTACGATGGAACTCACAAGTCTTCGACCGTCATCGGAGAACGAGCATTCATCGGCAGTGGAAGTGTCATCGTGGCGCCAGGACAAATCGGGGCCGATGCGGTCGTCGGAGCCGGGGCGGTGGTGCCACCCGGGAAAGCAGTGGAGCCTGGCTCTGTAGTCATCGGTGTGCCAGCGCGAAAATTGAATCCAGATAAAACTCGTTCTTGAGACTCGTTATTGTGAACTCTGTGAGGATGAAAGAGGAATCCGATGAGCCTTCAACTGTCTGATCGAATGGTGGTTCTGAGTGGCAACTCGAATCGCTCGCTGGCTGCGGATATCTGTTCCGAACTGGGACTGGAGCCGGGCCGAGCGGATGTGGATCGTTTTCCCGACGGTGAAATTTCAGTCACTCTCGGCGAAGATGTTCGAGGGAAAGATGTTTTCGTGGTTCAGTCCACCTGTCCTCCCGTCAATGAAAATCTGATGGAACTGCTGGTGATGATCGACTGCGTCAAGCGCTCATCCGCCGCCCGGATCACCGCCGTGATCCCGTACTTCGGCTACGCTCGCCAGGACCGAAGGGAGCAGGGAGCACGGGTCCCGATCACTGCCAAGATGGTCGCCAACTTGATCGTGGCTGCCGGTGCCGATCGAGTGGTGACGATGGACCTACACTGCGAACAGATTCAGGGATTCTTCGATATTCCGGTGGATCATGTCTACGCAGGATCGATCATCATCGATCACTACGCCGCAAAGAACCTGTCCGACCTGGTGGTGGTGAGCCCCGATGTCGGGGCCATCAAGATGGCTCGTGCCTACAGCCGTGGGCTGGGGGCGAGGTTGGCGACCGTCGATAAGCGTCGAGTCAGCGGCGAAAAGACCGAAATCGGCTTCATCATCGGGGAGGTGGCCGGGTTTCATGCGATTCTCGCCGATGACGTCATCGCTACCGGTGGCTCGATCACCGCTGCAGCGGATTTGATCCTCCAAAAAGGTGCGAAATCGGTGTTCCTGGCCTGTACCCATCCGGTGCTCTGTGGTCCAGCGGTGGAGCGGCTGCAGGCGAGTCCGGCCAAGGAGATTGCCGTGGTCGACACCATTCCCGTGGACGGAAAGATATCCGGTGATAGGGTAGCCCTGTTGTCGTGCGCCTCGGCCTTTGCCAATTCGATCAGGCAGATCCACAAATCGGCCTCGATTGGGCGCAACAACTTGTGATGAAAATCGGTCCGCAAGGGTTGGACCATGAAAGGCGACGAGACGATGGACAAGTTCGTGATGGAGGGGCAGCCGAGAGCGGCCTCTGAACAGGGCACCCGTGCGGTGCGAAAACTCCGCAGTGGCGGACAGATGCCTGTCAACATTTATGGTGGGGGAAAACCCAACCAGACTTACTCTGTCAAAGGGTCTGATTTCTACACTGCACTTGAGCAGAGCCACAGGCTCTTCGAGATCAGTTGCGATGGAAAATCCGAGCTGGGCATCGTCAAGGAGGTCCAGTACGACACCTTTGGTGATCATGCTATTCATGCGGATCTGGCCCGAGTCTCGATGGATGACGTGGTCGATGCCACCATGCACATCAAGCCGTTCGGTGTACCCAAGGGACTCAGCACTGGCGGAACACTGGATATCGCTTATCACCATATTCCGGTGCGAGGCAAGGTCAGTTCATTGATGGATTCGGTGGTTGTGAATATCGAACACCTCGCATCCGACGAATCGATCCGCGCGCAAGATATTGAACTTCCCGAGGGTGTCGAGACGCCATTACCCGGTGGAACTCCGGTCGTCATCGTGCACGGTCGCCGCGGCGGATAATCGCCTGGTCCGGTGCGTCTGGGGGGATCGAGACGATGCAGCAGCGTGGGCCTGATCGGTCGATTCCACTGGTGCTGATCGGACTGGGGAATCCTGGACCCGAGTACCAGGGGACGCGCCACAATGTCGGCTTCGAAGTGGCGGACAGGGTAGTGGAGCGGTTGCGTCGTCCAGTCGAAGGCACGGCAACCGGAGCCTCCCTCACCTCTGGATCGTGGAAGTGGCGCAAGGTCCATGTGCTCAAACCGTCCCGTTTCATGAATCTCAGCGGAGATCCGGTGAGGCTCTTTCTCGAGCACCATCAATTGACCGTTCCGCAATGCCTGGTGGTGGTCGATGATCTCGATCTTCCGCCTGGAACCATCCGTATCCGTGGCCAGGGCTCATCGGGGGGGCAGAAGGGGCTGGAAGATATCATCTCGGCTCTGGGAACCCAGAAGGTGGCGCGCTGTCGCATCGGGATTGGCCGCCCAGAAGCGGGCCAGGATGTCTCCGAGCATGTGCTGGAGCGGCCCGAGGGGCCGCAGAAACACGATCTCGAGCGATCTCTGGCCCGGGCGACCGAATCGGTACTTTGCTGGTTGGTTGAGGGTGTAATGAATGCGGCTCGTCGCTACAATGGCCCGCTTCCCGAGCCGGAGATCGAGATTCCGGAGGGTTTGAATGACGTTGGTTTGACAGATACCGGGACAGAACAATAAGACCGCTGCCCCGATCTTCCCATCGTCACGTGGGTTACTCGTCGCTCGAGAAAGTCGCTCGAGAAAGTCGCTCGAGAAAGTCGCTCGAGAAAATCGCTCGAGAAAATCGCTCGAGAAAATCGCTCGAGAAAATCGTCGCGTGAGTCACTCGTTGCTTGGATAAAAAAACAGGTG
>CAVOEM010000122.1:0-8383 GCA_963694575.1 Planctomycetes bacterium UBA1146
CAGCAAAGATCGCGACAAGTTGCAGGAAGTGCTGAGCAGGATCGAACGAGAGGATCCGACCTTCCGCATGGAGGTAAACAAGGATACCGGGCAATTCGTGATGTCCGGGATGGGAGAGTTACACCTCGAAGTGATACGGAACCGTCTCGAAAGAGACTTCAAGGTCGATGCAAACATCGGTAAGCCCAGGGTCGCGTATCGCCAGACTGTGGCGTGCGAGGGCTCGGCCACGGTGAGCGTCGAGCGGCAGATGGGTGGCAAGGATCACTTCGGGGAGGCGACCGTCACTCTGGCTCCATTGGGAGAAGATGCCGAGGAGTTCGCCGAGTTGGAATGGATCGGGGGGCCACCGGCCATCGCAATGGAGTGGGTCCAGGCGGTGGAGGATATGATTCGATCGTGCCTCAGCGGTGGAGGAGACCTGGGTTTCCCCTTCATCCGGGTCCAGGCGAGGGTCCATTTGCCTCCGATAATGTTAGAGACGACTGAGGCGGGTCTGACCGTTGCGGCCCGTGAAGCGTTTCAGGGCGCCCACAAGAAGGCGGGGGATCGGCTGTTGGAGCCCCTGATGTCGTTCCAGGTCACCACTCCTGAGGAGTACTTCGGCTCGATTCACCAGGATCTGGTGCGTCGAAGGGCCCAGATCGAGAAGGTCGATCTGGTCCAGGAATTGCGCAAGATCGCCGGGAAAGTGCCGTTGGCGGAGGTCTTCGGCTACACCACCTCATTACGATCCCTGTCGCAGGGCAGGGCCTCGATCTCCCTCGAGCCGATCGGATTCTCGACCGCTCCAGATAATGTTGCGGAGCGCTTCCGCTTCTGATCCGAGGTCCCCCGGACCCGTGCACTTTATTTACTCAGAATCCCTCCCAAATTGCGCTGTCGGCGTTGACAGTCCCCCTCAACTTCATACAATCACACGCTTTGAGAGATGGTGCCCGAACTTCCAGTCCTACTCCGTCCTCGTCCCTGTTCTTATGGGGAAGCGACTGCAGTGGTGGTGGGAGTCTTGGCGGCCGAGGAAAGAGACCCGAGCGTCGGGGTCGATTTGTTTCTGATGACAGAGAGGCTCGTTTTTCGAGTTCGCTTCAGGTCGTCATCCAATCGTCAACGTCGCAATCCAGTGCTGTGAGAGATTCAGTCCGGTTCGACTCGTTCAATGCTGCGGTGTCGACGGTCGATGATTCATCATCGACGAGTGGACGTTGGCAGGATACTGAGCGAAGAAGTTCGGTACGTTCTTTGGCAGGTTGGGAATCGAAGTGGTGCCGTGGTCACCCCGAACCGGTGAATGGTTCGGAATGGCGAACGGTACCAGGCTCGTGTGTGTCAGACGAGTTTCCTGGGTCGATGGACTGGATCGGATGAGCTGGATCGGATGAGCTGGATCGATGAGATCGGCAGTGAAGTCCAATCATCGACGGTGACGTGGCGTCTTTCAGCACAGGTGTGCTGGGAGTAAAGACCAGGAAATCAATGATCGACAAACGGTCGGTCAAGGTCGTGCGGAGAACGGGAGACTGAGCGCTCATGCAAAAGAACAAGATCCGGATTCGCATGGAAGCCTATGACCACAAGGTTCTCGATGGAGCTTCTGCTTCCATCGTGGAAACTGCCAAACGCACTGGTGCCCGCGTCCACGGACCGATTCCCTTGCCGACTCGCATCGAGAGATACACCGTCCTGCGCTCACCCCATGTCAATAAGAAGTCTCGCGAGCAGTTCGAGCTGCGCACACACAAGCGTGTCATCGAGATCAGCGAAGCGAGTTCAAAGACAATGGATGCCCTCACGAAGATCAACATGCCAGCTGGCGTGAACATCCGGATCAAGATCTAGGAGAACCAGTGACTCAGAGAATACGAAAGACGATTCTTGGGAAGAAACTGGGGATGTCCCAGATGTTCGACGAATCGGGTAGTTTGATCCCTGTGACCCTCATCGAGGCCGGGCCTTGCACAGTGTTGCAGGTCAAAGGCATCGCCAAGGATGGCTATGAGGCACTCCAGGTGGGTTTCGATGGATCCCACAAGGATCCGAACAAGCCGAAAGCGGGTCTGTTCGAAAAGGTCGGTTGCGAGACCAAGAGGATGATCCGAGAGATCCCGCCGCAGGAAGGTCAAGACCTGGAAGAGGGTCAGGACTTCAACCTCTCACTCTTTGATGGAGTAGAGAAGGTGGATGTTCAGGGGATCAGCAAGGGAAAAGGATTTGCCGGAACCGTGAAGCGCTGGAACCATCACATTGGTCCGCAAGGTCACGGTTCGAAGAGTAAGAGAACGATTGGCTCGACCGGACAGTCACAGGATCCCGGACGAGTGATCAAGGGCAAGAAGATGGCAGGCCAGATGGGCAGTGCCAAGGTGAAGGTGCGAAACCTCAAGGTAGTCAACTGCGATGTAGAGCAAAATCTGCTCATCGTTTGCGGTGCGGTTCCGGGATCACCCGGAAGCTATCTGATGGTGGAAGAAAGTCTGTAACTCACAATAACGATTTTTTCGGGCGACCCGAAAAAGCCAGAGTGATTGGAACGAGAGCCGTGAACACCGGACTCGATAAACCGAAAGAGATCCAGACGCTGGATTCGGTCAAGGTGCCCTACTTCGGGACCGATGGCCAGGCAGAGGGAGAGAAGACCTTCAATCCCGGTACGGTTTCCAATTACCCCAACTACAAGCTTCTCAAGGAAGCCATCCGCCGTTACCAAGGGCGATTGCGTCGGGGTACAGCCAGTACCAAGACTCGCGCCGAGATTCATGGCTCTCCACGGAAACCGTGGCGCCAGAAGGGTACCGGCCGGGCTCGTGCGGGAAGCAAGAAGTCTCCCATCTGGCGCGGTGGTGGAGTGGCCTTCGGACCCCGTCCGCGCTCCTACGATTACGGTCTCCCTCGCAAGCAGCGGAGAATCGCCACGCGCCACGCACTCCTGTCAAAACTGATCGACGGCGAGACCGTCATCGTCGAGGCACTCCCCGTCGGAGCCCCCTCGACCGCCCCTTTCCGCAAGTTCGCCACTGCGGTGAATTTCCAGAAATCGTTCCTGATCGGCCTCTCCAGCGAGATGCCGGTGGAAGAGCGTCGCAGTATCTGGAAATCGGTGAGAAATCTTGAAGGTGTTGAGGTGTTACCGGTCTGTGATTTCAACGCGCATTCGTTGCTTCGGTGTCAAAACCTGTTGCTGACCAAGGATGCGTTCGAGGAGATCCAGAACCGGGAAAAAACCAACTTCGGTGAGAAGGGCTCAAAATGAAGGATCCGCATACGATCATCGTCAAGCCCGTCATCACGGAGAAGAGCACCTTCCAGGTCGAGAAGAACAACGCCTACTCGTTCAAGGTGGCGAAGACGGCCAATCGTATCGAGATCAAAGAAGCGGTTGAAAAGATTTTCGATGTCAAGGTGCGCAAGGTGAACACTGTCATGCAAAACGGCAAGCGCCGCAGAGTCGGACGGTCGATCGGATTTACCAGTGCATTCAAGAAGGCGTTCGTGACCCTGGAGCCGGGGTACGAGATCGACCTGCTCTGATCGCTCCTGACCTGGCCACGTTGGCCTGAGTCAGATGAACATGGTGTGGACCCCCGGCTTGAAGAGGGTCCTGGCCGAGAAACTCGAGAGCCGATCCATTGATTGGCGAAGGAGATGTGGACCGCATGGGTGTCCGCAATTACAAACCAACGACTCCGGGTCGCAGAAATGCCTCGGTCTCCGACTTCAAGGAGATCACGGCAAAGAAACCCGAGAAGTCCCTCTGTGAGCCTCTCCATAAGACTGGAGGGCGCAACAATCAGGGGCACATCACATCGAAGCATCGAGGAGGTGGTCACAAACGCCTCTATCGAAGGGTCGACTTCCGTCGGACCAAGGATGGGATTCCAGCCCGGGTTGCGACCATCGAGTATGATCCCAATCGCAGCGCTCGCATCGCATTGCTTCATTACGTCGACGGCGAGAAGCGATACATCTTGGCCCCGAAAGGGCTCGAGGTGGGAATGATGTTGAGTTCTGGACCCGGCTCAGAGCCGAAGCCAGGAAACACGCTGAGTCTCTCCGATATCCCGGTCGGTCTTTCGATTCATAACATCGAGATGGTTCCGGGTCAGGGCGCCAAGTTGGTCCGTTCCGCAGGTGGAGGCGCACAGCTGCTAGCCCGTGAGGGAAAGATCGCTGTGCTCTCCTTGCCTTCCGGAGAGATCCGCCAGGTCAACTCTGCGTGTCGTGCCACGGTAGGTATCGTTGGCAATGGGGATCACAGTCTCGTAAAGCTGGGCAAGGCGGGTCGTTCTCGTTGGCTCGGTCGTCGGCCCAAGGTGCGGGGTACTGCAAAGAACCCCGTTGCCCACCCGATGGGTGGAGGAGAAGGCCGGACTGCAGGGGGACGTCATCCCTGTTCCGCTACCGGGCGCCTTTCCAAGGGTGGCAAGACCCGTAGTCGTGGAAAAGCCAGTAACAAGAGCATCGTCCGTCATCGGAAGAAGAAATAATCATGAGTAGATCTCTAAAAAAGGGACCCTACATCGATCTGAAACTGCTGAAAAAAGTGCAGAAGAATATCGATGCTGGATCGACTGAACCGATCAAGACATGGTCTCGGGCATGTACCATTTGTCCCGAGTTTGTTGGCCAGACCTTTCTTGTCCACAACGGCAAGATCTTCAATTCGGTCGCGGTCACTGAAAACATGGTGGGACATAAATTGGGAGAATTCAGCCTGACTCGCAAACTGGGGAGTCACGGCAAGAAGTAGTTTCGATCGGGATCCAGTGCTAACGCGCTGGAAAACCCGGAGGTGAGGGACCGATGGTCATGGAATACAAGGCGAGTCATAGATACGCGCGGATCACCGCACGAAAAGCTCGTTATGTGGTCGATCAGATACGCAACATGCCGGTCGAGGGTGCCCTGGATATGCTGAAATTCAGCGATCGACGTGCAGCACCGATGATCGCCAAGGTGATCAAGTCGGCATTGCACAATGCGATCCAGGAAGGCGGCGCGAACCCGGAAAACCTGGTGATCTCGCGTGCCACGATCAACGAAGGTCCAACGATGAAGCGCTGGCGCCCACGCGCCCGAGGAATGGCATTTCCAATCCTCAAGCGATCTTCACATATCAACATCATCCTCGCGGACCGCGGGGAAGCCGGCGTTGCCGCGAAGAAGGGGAGCTAGCTCCAATGGGTCATAAGGTCAGACCAACTAGCCTGCGCCTCGGGATCACCAGAAACTGGTCCTCGCGCTGGTACGCCAACAAGAAGGATTTCGGTGTGCTACTGGTTCAGGACCAGCGGATCCGTAACTTCATCAAGCACGAACATTTTTCTGCGGGGATTCCTGAGATCGAGATCGAGCGAAGTGGTAATCAGGTGACGATTCACCTGCATGCTGCACGCCCAGGAGTGGTCATCGGAAAGCGCGGAGCCAAGGTCGAGCAGCTCCGTGAAGACCTGCAGCACATCATTGGTAAAGCAGCGGATGTGCGCCTCAACATCGTTGAAGTCCAGAACCCCGATCTGAATGCCCAGTTATTGGCTGAAAACGTGTCGGACCAACTGCGTCGCAGGATGCCCTTCCGTCGGGTGATGAAGCAGATGGTGCGGGTCACGATGGAGTCGGGAGCCAAGGGAGTGAAGTTGATGTTTTCGGGTCGTCTGGGAGGTGCCGAGATTGCTCGGACCGAGCAGGCCTCCGAGGGCAGTATTCCACTGTCGACCATCAGAGCAGATGTGGACTATGGCTTCGCCGAGGCGAAGACCTCCTATGGAATCATCGGGGTCAAGGCCTGGGTGTACCGGGGTGAAGTGATGAACCAGAAGAAGAAGGGAAGCGGACGCAATGGCGATGATGCCCAAGCGCGTCAAGCGTAGAAAAGTCCACCGCGGACGAGTTCGCGGACACGCTACCCGTGGGAACTTTGTCCACATCGGTGAGTTTGGCCTGATGGCCATCGAACCGGGTTGGGTCAAGGCACGCCAGATCGAGGCGGCTCGTATCGCTGGAAACCGTGCCCTGGCAGGTGCGGGCAGGGTCCACATCCGGATCTTCCCCGACAAGCCGATCACCTCGACCCCCGCTGAAACGCGGATGGGAAAGGGAAAGGGAGAGCCAGAGTTCTGGGCTGCAGTGGTTCGTCCCGGTCAGGTTCTTTACGAAATCCAGGGCGCACCGATGGAAACCGCTCGTCTCGCTTGCAACCGGATGGCCCACAAGTTGGGTCTGGCAACGAGAATGGTCGGTAGGAGGCCTACGGTATGAAGATTAGTGAATTCAGGCAGCTTCCGGATGAGGATCTCAGCATCGAGATTCGTAAGAGACGTGAAGGTCTCTTCAAGATCCGCTTCAAGGCTGCCAATGAGGAGACTCAGCGCGCCGGAGAGATCCGAGAAATGCGCAAGGACATCGCCCGCATGAACACGGTTCTGCGGGAGCGTACGTTGGAGCGTGATGGCTCCTCGAATCTGGAGGCTTGATGATGAGCGAAGAAATTGTCGCTCAGGATGTAAACTCAGACGCCCCTGCGCGAAAGTCGCCCAGGTGTGTTCAGGGTATCGTCGTGAGCGATTCGATGGCGAAGACTTTGGTCGTGAAGACCGAGCGCTTGGTGCAACATGCGAAGTACCGCAAGTACATTCGTAAGCACACCAAGTACTACGCACATGATGAAGCCAGTGAAGCCACAGTCGGCGACCTGGTTGAGTTGGAGATGTGCCGTCCGTTGTCGAAACTGAAGCGCTGGAACCTGAAGAGGATCGTTCGAATGGCACCGAGAGACGACACGCCGACTCCTCAAGAGATGGTGACAGAAGTCGTTGAAGACGGTGACGCATGATTCAGATGCAAACCAGACTCGATGTCGCCGACAACAGCGGCGTCAAAAAAGTGATGTGCATCAAGGTGCTCGGTGGCAGCAAGCGTCAGTTCGCTGATGTGGGAGATGTCATCATCTGTTCGGTGAAGAAGGTTCTTCCTTCCAGTGAAATCAAACAGGGCGCTGTGATCCGGAGTGTCATCGTTCGGACGAAGAAAAGGATTCGTCGAAAAGATGGATCCTATGTACGATTTGACCGAAATGCAGTAGTAGTGGTCGATGAAGCAGGAAACCCCAAGGGTACGAGGATCTTCGGTGCTGTGGCACGGGAGCTCCGTCATAAGAACTACATGAAGATCATCAGCCTCGCACCCGAAGTGGTTTGAGGCGAGAGAGAGGCGAGTACGATGTCCCGGCTGAAAAGCGATGACCTGGTCGAGGTCGTCAGCGGTGCGCACAAAGGCAAACGTGGCAAGGTGCTGCGAGTAGATCGAAGTGCTGGACGGATCGTCGTCCAGGGCGTCAACATGGTCTACAAGCACCTCCGGAAGAGCCAGAAGCACCCACAAGGTGGTCGGATTCAACTCGAGGCAGCAGTTCACATCTCGAATGTGATGCTGGTCGATCCGAAGTCCGGCAAGCCGACAAGAATGAGCATGAAGGTAGACGGCAGCGGCAAGAAAACTCGGGTAGCTGCCCGTAGTGGAGACCCGGCATAGCTGGGGCGGGAATAAAGATGTCAAGATTGAAGAAAAAATACGAAGATGAGATCCTTGCCAAGTTGCGAGAGGAGTACGGCATCGAGAATGCCATGTGCCTCCCCAAGTTGCAGAAGATTGTCGTCAACCGTGGAATCGGAAAAGCGCTCGAGAACAAGAAGCGCATCCAGTCTGCGACTGCCGAACTGGCTCTCATCACTGGTCAATATCCAGTACAAACTCGAGCCAAGAAAGCGATCGCGAACTTCCACCTCAGGGAGGGGAACGCCATCGGTTGCAAGGTCACCCTTCGTGGTGTCCGCATGTACGAGTTTTTGGATAGACTCATCTCGGTTGTATTTCCGAGGGTCCGAGATTTCCGCGGGGTGTCGTCAACCGCCTTTGATGGAAGAGGGAACTACTCGATGGGCTTGACCGATCAACTGGTCTTTCCCGAACTGAGAGTTGACGATGTCGAGTTTCTGCAGGGTATGAATATCTGCATCACCATTCACAATTCAGATGACGAGAAGTCGCTATTTCTGCTGTCGCAGTTCGGCTTCCCGTTCAAGAAGAAATAAGAGGCACGGCTTTGGCGAGAAAAGCCCTGATCAATAAGCAGAAGTTGGCGCCCAAGTTTTCGACTCGGGCATACCATCGTTGTCACCTTTGCTGTCGTCCACGAGCCTATTACAGGAAGTTCGGAATCTGCCGGATTTGCTTCCGTACTATGGCTTCTAAGGGAGAGATTCCAGGCGTTCGTAAGGCTAGTTGGTAATAGATTTCATTAGATCCCATGGCTCACCAGTGTGCATGTCGCACCAGGAGCGAAGGAGACGACAAGTATGAGTATGACTGATCCGATTGCAGATCTCTT
>CAVOEM010000123.1:0-8349 GCA_963694575.1 Planctomycetes bacterium UBA1146
GTTTCTACTTCGTAATTTCCCCAGCTAGAGATCTTTGATTTGTAGATAAACAGAAGATCCTGGTCATCATCTACCAGCAGGATTTTGCTGTTTTCTACCGTCCTCTCGCTCATGAAGATTCCCCTTCTCGGCGGGTGATGACCCAGCCCACTCCTTCAGTCTTGAAATTAAAGAACTCCTCGAAGAAGCCTGATTGAATTGGAGGAATATTGATCGACTCCAACCCCTCCACGCGGACTTGAACCACATTTTTTTCGCATGAAATCTTCAGTGCTGATTCTGGTGGCAACTGAGGACGAGCAAACTCAAGGGAGATGACGATGGCGGCAATCCACAGATCCCCGGTCGGCACCTCTCCATCCATCTCCAGATCAATTGTTGCTGCTTGAAATCTAGAGAGGTAAGCCTGCCAGATCGAATCGAACTCCATGCGATGCAGGGAGACGATGGTTTCCAGCAGTGCGACGGATCGCTGGACCCCCTTCAATCCCAGTTCGTGACAGCGTTCGATCATTGCGGTATCCGCCGTCCGCATAGCCATCTGACGGATTTCCTCGCTGTTTTGAACCACCGAGTAGTGGTTCTTCAACTGGTGGAGGAATCGAGGTAACAGCAGCAGCAGCAACTGGGAGACCAACTCTTCCCGAGAGAATGAGCGCTGCACATCGGACCTGTTCGATTGCATCTGCAACAGCAGCATCGCTGGGGACTGGGAGTTTTCCTCGATCCAGCAAACTTTGAGGCTCTGATCGTCAGACAACCACCAGCTGCGGTCCTGCTTCTGGCCGGGCCCCTGGCCCCAGTCCTGGGCGAGAACCTCGTCCAGGATCGGCTCGGTGGTACAGAGCTCCAGCGCCTCCTGGAAGCCCTCGGAGGCTGCCAGGCGACTTCTCGAGTCGAGTCCCCACAACGCCCAGTGCTGGGCATCGGAGGAAGATGGGGACTGGGGGAACAATTTCAGCAATTTGGGCGACCCTCTCCGACGATCGATAGTCTCTGACTGGAGGCAGGTGGCCATTTTATTGCCCATTCTCCTCTACTGCTACAAAACGCAGCAGAGAAGAGTCCAGTTCCCGATGTCGATCGGAGATGGTACCAAAAAGGAGGCGGGAGACCGGGGATCACCACACCACGGTTACCCGGTCACCCGCCAGGGATGGTCAGTAAGGGGGAGAATGGGCGATATCCCCATGATCTCCAGATCAGCGAGAAAGTTCAGACAGCCGGCCTTTTCCTCTTCCAGCACACCAAACAACGACACTCCGGCTGCCTGATTTCAATTTCTCGTCTGCGGGGGCAAGCCCCCGGGTGGTCGGGCGGGAGAGCCGCCTACCAAAGTAGAATGCCATCTCAACTGAAATTGTGCCAACTCGACAGAGAACCTCGTCAGAGCCCGGATGAGCAGATATCCTTCGAATCTTGGCGGTATCGTGCGGATTCCCCGGCCCGATCCCCCTCCAGAGGAGTGCTCATGTGTGGCTTCTACGGTTCGATCGGATCCAATCCAACCGTCTGTCACGAGGTCTACGAGGCCCTCGTCTGCCTACAGCATCGAGGACAAGACTCGGCCGGAATCGTCAGCTATGACGATCGGTTTCATCTCAAGAAGGGTAATGGACTGGTTCGCGATATCTTTCGTGCCAAGAACATCGAACGACTGACCGGCACATGGAGTATCGGCCAGGTTCGCTACCCCACTTTTGGCGGATCCAGTAACGAAGACGCTCAACCGTTTCAAGTTCATTATCCCTATGGAATCGCCATGGCACACAATGGCAATGTCACCAATGCCGTAGAGTTGACCGATTGGTTGAAAAGCGAAAAACGCACCATTCTCAATTCCAGTTGTGATGTGGAACTGATCCTCGCGACTTTTGCGGCCGAACTGGGAGCGCTCGGTGGCGTCGACCCCGATCCTGAAACTACATTCGAAGCGATCGAGAAGGTGTTGAGGCGAGTCAAGGGAGCCTATTCGGTGGTCAGCCTGGTGGCGCGCTTGGGAATGGTGGCCTTCAGAGACCCTCATGGAATCCGACCACTTCTGATGGGAAGTAGAATCGCAGAGGATGGTAGCGAGAGCTGGGCTTGTGCTTCCGAGAACATTGCGCTGGAGATTCTCGGCTATGGCGACATTCAAAACGTTGGCCCTGGTGAAGCCGTGATCTTCCGCCCCGACCATCCTCCTCTACGACGGAAGTTATTCGCTCATGAGCACAATCCCTGCATCTTTGAACATGTCTACTTCGCTCGCCCGGATAGCATCATCGACGAAGTCAGCGTCTATCAGGCGCGAAGAAATCTCGGAATCCAACTGGCCAAGAAGTGGCAGCAGAGCGGACTGAGTGCGGATGTCGTAATTCCAGTACCAGACAGTTCTTGTACCTCAGCCAGCACGATGGCGAGAGAACTGGGCATCGAATACCGGGAAGGACTGGTCAAGAACCGATACATCGGCAGGACCTTCATCATGCCGGGTCAAGGTGAGCGAACTTCCAGCGTTCGCCGGAAGTTGAACGCCATCCAGAGCGAGTTTGCAGGCAAGGATGTCCTGCTGGTCGACGACAGTATCGTGCGAGGAAACACTTCGAAGCAGATCGTCGAACTGGCCAGAGCCGCTGGAGCCAAGAAGGTCTATTTCGCTTCCTGCTCTCCCCCGGTCAATCACACCTGCGTATACGGTGTCGACATGTCAACTCGAGCGGAACTGATCGCAAGGGATCGTAGTCACGACGAGATCGCGGAGCTGCTGGGTGCCGACGCTGTGATCTATCAAGAAATCAGTGACCTGCGCCTGTCGATCAAGAACTCCGGGTCAAACCTGCATTACTGTGCCGCTTGCTTTGACGGTCAGTACCCCACAGCAGATGTCACATCAGAAACGCTCTCCGAAATTGAACAGGCCAGAATTCAAATTCAAAAACTCCAGAACTCTACCGAAGCAGACACGGTAGGAGAACCTGGATAGAATCCAAACATGGGGGGTCTGTATCCGATCCAGTCAGCCGAATTCTTATCTGATCCGGATCAAGACGCTGAAGATCGACTACCCCCTCCCTCGGAGGTCCATTGCTTGCGTCGATCGGTCTAGCCCTGACTCCTACCCTGCTGTGCGCCATGTTCGGGATGGTCGTGCTACTGATTCTCGATGCTGCGCCGGGAATGGTTCGAAATCGTGGCATCATCGGTCTGTTCCTGACTGCCATCATCGGTAGTTTTGCGCTGCTCTGCTCTATCCTTCTGTACCTGAAAATTCCGTTCCTGGTGACGCTGGCCCTGGGAGGATCGGCGCTGCTATTCCTGCTCCCGGCGACCTTTCGGATCGCAGCCCGGGATGGCCAGAAGCATCTCGATATGAGCCCTTTTCTGTGGCGCTGGCGGTCAGCCGCTGGATCCGGTTCCCCAGAACAGATGCGAACCCGCCTCGCTGAGGTCCAGCGACAGTTGCGATCGAAGCCGATGGATCCGATCCTGCAACTCAAGGCACTGGAACTGGGGCTTGCTGCCAAGGAGGACTCGATGGCGCTCTACCACGCCCATCTGCTCGACGAGATCCTCTCCCCTGGCGAAGCCCATGCTCATGTCCTCTGGACCATCGCTCGGGTCATCTCGGTGCAACAGAAGAGGCCGGAGGACGCCCTCAGCGTGCTTCGAAGATTCGAGGAACTGTACCCCGCTCAAGGGGGAAAGATGAGAGAGCCTCGCTGGCCCAGCGAGAGCCATTCTCCGCAGCAAGAGGACTGAACCCCGAAGCCTTGCCGACAATCATCGGTCATCGTCAGGAGCTAGATTCAGCGCCACTCCAGCCACATCGTTACTGCGCTGCTCGATTCCGGTATCGATTCCAGTATCGAATCTGCGGTCGCTAAATACCGGGTGCGTTGACCGCGTGCTCGATCCGAGACTCCGTCAGGAACCCGACCACCTGATGCGCTGATTGGGTTCCAACATTGTCCTGTGCTTCGACCGTCGAGGCCCCCAGGTGGGGAGTGCAAATAATCTTCGGGTGAGTACGGAACGGATGATCAGCCACCGGAGGCTCCTCGGCGAAGACATCGAGGGCTGCGCCAGCCACCTTGCCACTCTCCAGTCCTGCGAGCAGAGATGCCTCATCGATCACCGGTCCACGACTGACGTTCACGATCCTCACGCCATCCTTGCAGCGACCGATGAACTGATGATTGACCATGCCAAGAGTGGAATCGTTGAGCGGAGGATGGAGCGTTATGAAGTCCGCTCGAATCAGCGCATCATCGAGTTCCACCAGTTCTGCACCGCAAGCACTGGCATCGGCGGCACTGACAAAGGGGTCGCACCCGATCACCGACATGCCAAGGGCACTCGCCTTGCGGCAAACTCTCTGGCCAATCTTTCCCAGACCGAGCACCACCAGGGTTTTACCCTCGAGCTCGATCCCGACCAGAGCCTTGCGACCCCATTCACCATTGGCCATGCCCCCATGACCCTGGGGGATGTTTCTGGCCATCGCAAACATCAGGCCCAGCGCATGTTCTGCAGCGGCATTGGAATTTGCAGAAGGTGTATTCATCACCAGAACCCCGCGATTCGCAGCGGCATCGCAATCGATATTGTCGACACCCGCACCCGCACGGCAGATGCACTTCAACTCCTTGGCTTGATCGAGTACCTCTGCGGTGATCTTGCTGCCAGAGCGCAGGATCCAGCCAGAAATGCTACCGAGATGAGCTTCAATCTGGTCGGCTCCCTCGACTACTTCGAGGCCAGCTCTCTCGAGAATCGCTCGAGTCTCCGCAGGTAGCGGATCAGAGATCAATACCTTCTTGGCGGGGTCGGTCATGGCTAGATGTCCTTTCGGAGGGGCACATGGAGAATTTTCATAGTTTCAGGATCAGTCTTCAAATTTTCCCAGGCAAAGACAGGCATCGTGCCCACCAAATCCAAATGAGTTCGAGATGGCCACCCGGATCGGCGCCTCCCTCGGTTCATTCGGAACTGAATCCAGATCACACTCTGGATCCGGGTCCACCTGGTTGATGGTCGCAGGTACCACGCCTTCGCGGATTCCCACGGCAATCGCTGCAAGTTCCACCGCTCCAGAAGCCCCGAGCAAGTGCCCCACTTGAGATTTGGTCGAACTCACCATCAGGTGATCGGCGTGTTCGCCAAACAGCTCGCGAATGGCGCGCATCTCCATCTTGTCGTTGAGTGGAGTCGAGGTGCCATGAGCATTGATGTAATCCACCTGATCAATATTTACTCCTGCATGATCCAGAGCACTGCGCATCGCCGCGACGGCCATCGGCGCATCCGGATCGGGAGCGGTGATGTGATGGGCATCGTCGGTCGAGCCGAATCCGAGGACTTCACAGTAGATCTGAGCACCTCTCTTGCGAGCATGCTCGAGTTCCTCGAAGACGAAGATCGCACCGCCCTCACCCATGACGAAGCCATCTCGGCTCGCCTGGAAGGGCCTCATCGCAGTGGTGTAATCATCGTTTCGTGAGGACATCGCCTTGAGCGAGCAGAAACCACCGACCCCGAGGGTCGTGATGGCAGCCTCACTGCCGCCGGCCAGTACCGCATCGCACCGACCTGACCGAATCGTACCCAGTGCCACTCCCAGAGCATGTTGACTGGATGCGCAGGCGGAGACGGTGGCGAAGTTCGATCCTTTGAGACCATGCTGGATGGCGATGTGCCCTGAAGCGGCGTTCATCATCATCTTCGGGACAAAGTAGGGCGAGATGCGACTCGGCCCGCGCTCAAGAAATTTTTTGTGCTGGAGTTCGATCTCACCGAGCCCACCAATTCCGGAACCGGTGATGACCCCGTAGCGAATCGGATCGCTGGAGGGATCGAGCCCGCTATCCTCCATCGCCTCGCCTGCAGCGACCAGAGCGAACTGTGCGAAACGATCGAGCAAGCGAAGCGTCTTTCGACTCACCCGGGTTTCGGGGTCGAAATCCTTGACCTCCATGGCAAAGCGAGTACGGAACTCGGATGCGTCGAAACGCGTGATGGGGCCGACCCCATTACGCCCTTCCAGGATACCATTCCAGAAGGTGGCAAGATCATTTCCGATCGGAGATACGACCCCGATCCCTGTGATCACGACCCTGATCCTGCTCATTTATGAAGACCCTCCGGGAAGTTGCCTACTCCTTGACTGGAGTGCTGGCCTCGATGTAAGCAATGGCATCCCCGACCGTCTTCAAATTCTCTGCATCTTCATCGGGAATTTTGATACCGAAGTTGTCTTCCAGATGCATCAGAAGTTCAACGATGTCGAGGCTATCTGCACCCAGGTCCGTTTGAAGAATCGCTTCCGCCTTGACCTTATCCCGGGCTACATCGAGTTTCTCTGCGATGATGTCCATGACCTGATCTCCGACACTCATCCTGCTCCTCCTTCTGGGGAATGGCCCTGGTTGACTGGCCATCCAGGTTTCTCTCGATTCAGGAGTGCCTCCCGTCGCATCTGCGATCAGTCCAGGCCACTCCGAGCGTTCGTCACGATTTTAGGCTTCTACGCCCAATCGTCCAGCATAGTTTGAAAACAGCGGCTTAACAGGCGAGGCCTCCATCGACCCGCAGCACCTCTCCCGTGATATAGGAAGCATCATCGCTGGCCAGGAACATCACCGCAGAAGCCACTTCCTGGGCACTCCCTGCCCGTCCTGCAGGAATCCTGCTGGCGATCGCCTCGCGAGCTTTCTCTGGCAGATTTGCGGACATATCCGTTTCAATCATTCCCGGGGCCACCGCATTGACGGTGATATTCCTGCTGGCGACCTCCTGGGCGAGTGATTTCATCAGCCCGATCAGCCCCGCCTTGCTCGCAGCATAGTTTCCTTGGCCCGGATTTCCTGTCAAGCCGATGACACTGCTCACGCCAATAATCCGTCCTCCACGATTGCGAATCATCGGACGGATCGCCTCTCGCACGCAAAGGAATGCTCCACGCAGATTGGTGCCCAGCACATCGTCCCAGTCTTCATCTTTGAGGGCCATGACCAGCTTGTCTCGAGTGATCCCCGCATTGGCCACAAGGATGTCGAGTCCACCCAGTCTTTCCAGCGCCTCCGCAAAAAACTTCTGAACGCTTTCTACATTGGCGACATCGAGTTCCAGCCCTTGCACATCACCGTCCAGTTCAGCGGCAACCGCCTGCGCCGTTGTAGCGTCCCGACCGGTCAGGATGACTTGCGCTCCAGCCGCGGCAAATCCGCTAGCGACCGCCTTTCCGATCCCCCGTGTTCCGCCAGTCACAATCACCTTACGGTCAGTAAATTTCATCATGAGACGGTTCCCTCCAGGATTTCCTCGACACTCTCTCGACCGAGAACCGAATGAGTGGTCACCTTACGATCGACTTGCTTCACCAGGCCAGCAATGACTCGTCCCGGCCCCGGCTCGATCACTTCTTCGAGACCCTCCGCCACCAGTGCCGAGATAGTAGGCTCCCACAGCACCGAAGACTCGACCTGTTTCAGCAGGCATTCGCGAATCTGCTCGGGATCGGTCACCGACAGAGCGAGCACATTGGGGTAAAAAGCGACCTTTGGTGCAGAGATCGGCAACCGATCGAGGATCGGAGCCAGTTCCTGGGTCGCCGGAGCCATCAGAGGAGAGTGGTACGCCCCTGCCACCTCCAGATCGACGGTGCGCCTGGCTCCCAGTTGCCGCGCCGCCTCCGAAGCCCTGTCCACTGCAGGTCTCTCGCCACTGATGACGAACTGGGTGGAACTGTTGAAATTGGCCACAGCGACGATTCCGGCAGATTTCCCGCTCTCGACCGCTTCCCTCACTGCTGGCAGTTCTAGACCCAGGATGGTCGTCATCGTCCCCTCGACCTGATCACAGGCGCGCTGCATCGCCTGTCCTCTCGCCACCACCACCTCGAGTGCATCCTCGAAGCGCAGCGACCCGGCAAAAACCAGCGCACTGTACTCGCCAAGGGAAAGACCCGCCGTCGCGTTGGATCGCAACAGCGAGGGGCCCGCCGATTGTTCCAGCACCCTCAACACTGCCATCGATGCGGTGAAGATTGCTGGTTGGCTGATCTCAGTCCGGTTGAGGCGTGATTGCGGACCTTCGATGCAGATGGAGAGTAAATCCTCTCCGATCTTTGAACTCGCGAGGTCGAAGACGGTTCTAGCGACTGGATGAGCCTCGACCAGATCCGCAGCCATTCCGACGAACTGACTGCCCTGTCCTGGAAAGAGCCAAGCACGGTTGGGTGATGGCCCTTCGATAGGATCTGTCATGCTGGCTCCCATCTCGGTCGCCTAGAGACTAGTTGCTGGTGGGCGACTTCGTCTGGCTGGTGCGACTCGGATCTACAGTGGAAGGATCTACAGTGGAAGGATC
>CAVOEM010000124.1:0-8239 GCA_963694575.1 Planctomycetes bacterium UBA1146
TGGGGCCCCCGGGAGGATCAAAGTGCACCTCATCATCGTCCAGGGACCCGGTCGTGGTCAGCGGATCGTTCTCGGATCCGATCCGATCACCATCGGTCGAGACCCCAGTAATGATCTCATCGTCGATGACACCCGCGCTTCCCGAAAACATGCCGAAGTGATCCCCGCCGGGGATGAGACCTGGCTGCTGCGCGACGGTGGCAGTCGTAACGGCACTCTCCTCAATGACGAGATCATCGATCGAACCATTCTCGAGCCGGGAGACGTGATCAGCATCGGAGACTGCCAGATCGCAGTGCATGCGGTGCAAGAGCATCTCAGTACCTTCTCCCTCAAGATCGATCCCGAGAGCCTGCAGAAACAGATGCGAAAGAGTGGCTCCAACGCTCAGAACTCGAAGAGTCTGCAGGAAGCCCTGTTCGAAGTGGGACTGCTGTCTCAGACCGATCTGCCTGCGGAACAATTGGTTCAGAAGGTGGTCGAGGTGATCGGCACAGGCGTTCAGTTCGAAGCATGGGGCTGGATTCGTTGGAATGACGAGACGGGCCCCTACGCCACCGGTGCCCGAGGCTCCGACCCGACCGATCTGGAATCCCTCGACCCGAGCCTGACACTGATCGAGGCGGCTCGAAGACGTCGGGAAGGGATGATCTCATCTCAGGTCGGCGATGCATTTCAAGCGAGCGTTTGCTTGCGCCGCAAGCAGGCTCTCTCGGCCCTCGCCTTGCCTCTCCATGGTCGTGGAGAAAGCGCCACGGTGCTCTACCTCGAAAGAGGAGCCGGTCTCCAGCCCTTCTCCGCAGAGGAGTTGCAATGGGTCGCAGCGGTTTCCGCTCAACTCTCGGTGGCACTGCAAAACTCGAGGTTGTTCGACGAGTTGAAACAGGCTCACGACGAACTGCTCCTCAGCCGCGAACAATTGACCCGTCAAGAAAAGATGGTGGCGATCGGTCGCCTCGCCAGCGGCTTCGCCCACGACCTCAACAACCCGCTCGCCTCGGTGATCGGGTTCCTGCAACTGGCACAGCGTGGGCTCGCGCAAGAACAGGACAGTTCCACCACCGTTCTTCACCTCAAACGTGCCCAGGATGCGGCTGATTTTTGTCGAGCTCTGTGTCGTAACTTACTCGCCTTTGCCAGAACTCGACCCTTCAGCCAGAGTAGTGCAGCACCCTTTCCGATTCTCCAAGCGATCGAGGGAACTCTGGCGATCTGCCAGGCGCGACTGCGCGATGCCGGCCTCGAGACGGTGCTCGAAGTCGACAAGGAACTACTGCTGGCCGGAGACTCGACGGCTCTGCAACAGGTGATCATGAACCTTGCGCTCAATTCAGCCGATGCGGTGAAAGAGTCGGGAACCGGATCCGTGCTGACCATCCGAGGACGCCAGGGCTCCTCAGGAGGCATCGAACTGGAGATCGAGGATGACGGTCCAGGGATGCCCCCGGAGGTGGCCAAGCGAGCCTTCGAACCGCTTTACACGACCAAGGAGAGTGATCGAGGCAGTGGCCTCGGACTGTTCGTGGTGCACCGCATCATCGAGGGTGCCGGTGGCACGGTCGAGGTCAAAAGTAGCCCCGGTCAGGGAACCCTCTTCCGGATCTCGATCCCCGATGCACTCGCCCGGCTCGGCAGCGAGGAGATCGATCCGCTGCAGATCTCCAGCGAGTGGCAGGAGTCCTGATGCTGACTCCTCCATCTCTCCCGAAACTGGACATCCTGGTGGTCGATGACGATCCCTTCGTCAGGGAAACCATTCAGATCTTCCTCGAATCCGAGGGTCTCAAGGTCCGAACCGCCAGTTGTGGGGAAGATGGCATCGCACAACTACTCGAGCAGGAACCAGATGTCGCACTGGTCGATCTTCGCATGCCCCGCATGGATGGACTCGCTGTGCTTCGTTCCTTCAAGCAGCACGCGCCCGAGGTTGAGGTGGTGATGGCGACCGGAGATGCCACGCTCGAGAGTGCCCTCAGTGCCATGAAACTGGGGGCCTATTCCTACATAGAGAAACCGATCGTCGATCTGGAAAAGGATCTCTTGAGTGTGGTGCGACATGCCGCCGAGAGACGCCACTTGCGCCGAACCAACCGGCGCTTGCAAGGCGATTTGCAGTTGGCTCTGCACCAGCTCGACGCACAACGCAGGGAACAACGAATTGGCAGTGAAGGATTCCCCATCGGGCGACTCCTGAGGCGGTGTACCACGGCCAGTCCTACCGAATTGAAGGCGATGATCCTGTCGTACATTCCCGCTGCTGTGCCAGCACTCCTCTATCTTCGTAACGACCAGATATTGATCCCCTGTGCCGCCCGGGATATCGATCTTCCGCCGATCGACGCGGTCCTGCCAACCCACCGTTTCTCCGACCCGGGTGAACGATTGCGGGAAGGAAATTTCCCGAATGTCTTCCCCGATCAGGATGAAGCTCTGATGCTGCCGCTCTTCTGGATCGGAGAACTGGTCGGATTGATCGTCCTTCCCGTGACCGATGAAGGGACTTTCAGCGATCCAGGCCATCGCCTGCTTCGACAGATCGCAGACACTGCAGCCGCAATCCTCGGTTCCAGTGGAATTCGCACTTCGACACCCACCGGTTGAGCCGAGGCAGCGCATCTCATAAAACTAGGGGAGCCCCGACGGAGATCCAGGAGGATCCCAGATGAGACCCCCCGATCGTGGCCGGATTGGCAGCCCTCCGAGCAGCCAATTTCCGGTCAATATACTAATCCTGATGCTCCTGGCACTGATACTGTCGGGGAACGCAAGAGTTGCAGCCGCAACGATGATCCAGCGGGCGGATGAACCCGGCTGGATTCCCCCCTTCAATTCCGAACTCGACTTTCTGGTGCGCCAGGTGGATGAAAGTCGAGCCTCAGGAGATGAAGTCTCGATTCGAGATGCGCTGGGGGCTCTGACGGAGCGCTTGATCGACGGCGATCCGGGAGGCAGTACCACCGTCGGAGGCGGCCATTCCATCGGTGCCGGACCTTTCCTGCGTTCGACCATCTCGCAGTTGAATGATCGCCAGCGAAAAATCGTGCTCGATGAGATTCGTCTGCGAACCGCGAGTCGTTTCGCAGAGGCCCAATCTGCGGGACTGAACACACGTGAGGACGAACGTCTCACCTCGACTCTGATGGACCTGCCGAAAGAGGTGTTGCCACCTCGATTGGCCAGCCAACTGGCGGAAGCGGCGCTGGAACGAGGCGACCTACAAACCTGGCGCCAGTTGCTGCGTCGTGGCTGGATCGACGATCCTGGATACGAGTCGATCCCCATCCTCTCCCCGGCGTCCCCACTCGCAGTAAATTCCGGAACACTGGTGCTGCCAAAGTTTCGCAGTGGCGATCCTGAACTCTCCGCATCCGATCCGATCTGGAAGTCGTCACGCGGTAGTTCTGGAGCAGTCTCCGATCGGTCCCGCGTGTGGATCCAGCAACCGGGGCAGGTACGATCGATCGACCTCGAATCGGGTGAGGAGATGTGGCGACGAATTCTCCCGGAACAGTCTCGTCCCTTGCTTCCACGCACCCGGCTGATGCCGGTTCGGCGACAGCATTCCATCATCGCCACCTTGAATGACAAGGTGGAGGCGTTTGACGGTTCGACCGGCGACTGGTTGTGGCAAGTCTCCATCGATCAGATCCTCGGACCCGAGACACAACCGCAGATCATCCGAGCCATCTCCTCGCCTTGCCGGGTCAGTGGAGGTGTGGTGGTCGTGGCGATGAGAAGTGAAGGTGGGCGGCTCGAGGCGTTTGGAGCACTGATCGAAGATGGTGGGCGAATTGCCTGGGTTCGTCATCTCGGCGAAGGGGTCGGGGCGACCTGGTTGGCTCTCCGCTCGGCACCTGCCACTCCGATCGAAGGGGATGGGCGGGTCCACTGGTCGACCGATCGTGGCACCGTCATCACACTTCGCACTTCCGATGGAGCCATCGAGTGGATTCAAGATGTAGAGGGGCCAAGCCGCAGTGGCCTGAGAGATCACCTGATCGAGGAACGAGCCGCAGGAGTTTCACTGCGAAGAAGTGGCTCTCGCCTGTTCGTCTCGACTCCTGGCTCGTCTCGAATCACCATCCTCGATGAAATCTCCGGCGCATCCCTCGGAATCATTGCCACCAGTTCCCCCCACTGCTGGAATCTCTCCGGCGATGGAAGTGCTTTGCTGATTGTCGAGGATCAGGAACTGGTGCTGTGGAGGTGCAACGCAGCAACGACTCCACGCTTCTCCTGGAGTCTGCCATTACCTTTTCCGGTGACTGGAAAAGGATCGGATGCGATCGCAGCATCCGATGGAGGCTGGTGGATCAGTTCCGATCAGGCGCTGCTCTCGATCGATGCTTTCGGTCAGAACTTGACACTGCAGGGACTCGACATCCCTGCCCACTCGCTACTGGCGCTGGAGAACTCCCTGATGGCATCCGCGGGATCCGAGGTGAGCATCTTGACCCAAGTGGACACCGCCGCCGAGGCGGTCTGGCAACAAGCGATCTCGGGCCACATCGATCCGCGCTGGTTACCAGATCTGGCCGGAGAATCCCCCGCACAACGAGCTCATCGCGGCACCGTCCATCTGCTACTGGAACGATCCGACATTTCCCTGACCGGAAATGAGCGCACTCGTCTCGAAACCGCACTCATCTCTGCCCAATCACGGCCTGAGGATCGAATCCGTCTTGCCTGGCAGCGGGCGACCCACGAAGAGCAGTTGGGAGATGCCGCAGGAGCAACCTTCATCTGTCATTTGATGCTGGGAGAAACGTGGCGCAACCTCGAATCCACCCGGGTGCTGACACGGCATGGAACTACCGTAGATGCCGCCACCGCATTCACCCACCTGTTGCTGCAACTCGATCAGCAACCCGGAGGAGATGACCGGGTCGCCCTGAGGGAGCAACGTGCCTCCAGGGTGGTGGCTGAACGGATGGACTCCTCTCCCTCTCCCGATTCCTGGATCGACCTGGCCCGATCGATGCCCGGTTGTGCTACCGGTCGCCGCGCTCGATTGGAAGCGGCACAGTCCCTCTACCAGCTCGGTGACCTCGAGGGATGCTTGCTCCAGATCGACTACCTGGTGATCCATGAACCCGACAGTGACGAGTCGCTGATCGCCAGATTACGCCGATCCGAGGTGCTTCGTGAACAGGGTCGTCTGTCAGAAGCGATCGAGGAGATCGTCTCTCTCGATCAAGACCACGGCGACCGGACCTTGACCCGAACAGTCCAGGGAGAAGAGGTCGAAATCACTCTAGGGGATCGGTTGCGGGAGTTGCGGGAAGAGATCTCGACCCTCCCAGAGCGGCGAAGGGATCACCCCGGGTTGCCGCTGCAACTGGCCTGGAGCGGAAGACTGGACCTGGGACAGAGTCGCTCCACCAGCGTCTGGCCACTCTCTGACTACGATTCGTTGGAGGGAGATTCCCGATACCTGGTGCTCACCCCTGATTCCGCAGCCCTCTTCGACTCCGTCGACGGTCTACTGCTGTGGAAAACTGATCTGGAGAGAACCGAGATTTTGGTCAAGGATGGAATCATCCTGACCCGCAGGGACCTGCCCTCCGATCCACTACTGTTCGACGCCACTGGAGTGATTCTCCACGATCGAAACCGAGCCTGGCGCCTCGACCTGGCCGATGGTTCGGTGATCTGGCACCACAGGATGCCTCTCGATGAGAACTTCTCGGATCAGGAGATCATCATCGAGCACTCCTGTGCGGGTTCGGGAATCGTCGTGCTCAGTGGTGAGGATGAAAATATCATTGCCATCGATGCTCTCGATGGCCGGTTGCTGTGGAGTGATCCTCGATCAGGGATTCTGCTCGACGATCCGGTGATCGATGGAGATCGATTGCTGATCGGATATGCGATTCCCAACCTCGTCGAACTGCGATCCACCTCCAGCGGCCAGTTGATCAGCCAGATCGAACTGGAAAATGACTCGGGTGCCTTGGCCTCGGCCCCGATCGTGATGGCTGAAGGGTACATCTTCGCCAGCGAAAGAGGATCGATTCATCGCCACCACGATGATGGCACCCACCACTGGACCACACAGATGCCTCATCTCATCTCGGATCTCCACCTGTCTCGATCGAGGAATCAGATCGTTTCCGAGATGTTTTGGAGTTCAGAAAAAAGCACTCTGGTGGGGATCGATACCGCTGACGGTAAGATCGGTTGGGAAAAACGATTATCCCAGGAGCAACGCCGGATCACCTCATTGAGCATCGATGATGATGAATTGCTGATCGTCTGCGGAGATTTTCAACAACGAAACGTCATCCGTCTACGATCGGTGCTCGCTCCCGATGAGGTGGACACTCCCGAGGCAGAACTGGAATGGACTCACTCCCTTCCCCCCGCCTACGATGCCGTGGAACTGAGTCCTTCGGGTGACTGGATCATCATTGGCGACCGCATGCGAGGGGAAGCCTCGGTACTCGATCGTGCCACCGGTACCCCACTCTCCCGCCGCCAGGGACTCGGAACCGTCTCCGAACATCTAAATCAGCTTGGACGGCTGCACCACGCCTCGGTCATCGGAGAAACACTGCTCACGGTCTCCTCTCGCGGCGCCGCCGGTTTCCGGGCTCAACCGGTCCGGGATGAGAAACTGCTGGCCTGGCAGTCGTTGCAAGATTCGCTCGACTGGAGAAACGAATTCGATCGTCTGCTCCTGATGCAAGAGTCGACTCGAGCCATCGATTTGCTGGAGGTTACGATTCTCGATCCGGGCCAGGCTTCCGAGGATCGAGCCGCTGCCAGTTGGCTTCTGGAGGGAGCCACCCGCCAACAAGCGAGGACTCCACAAAGCGATCACGAAATCCCGAGGATGCTGGTACCGCCATTGATCGACGGTTCGCTGGATGAGCCGTGGAATGCCCAGACCGGGCTTTCCGTCGATCGGCCACGCCATGTTCGTGGTCTACAGGGCCATGGTGAACCGCGGGTCCCCTGGCAGGATCGAGCCGATCTGTCGGGACGGATTTTTCTCGGTTGGTCCACCGAAGGCCTGCATCTGGCGGTCGATATCGACGACGATATCGTCATTGCCCATCAGCGCGATTCCAAGTACTGGATCGGAGATTGCCTGGTGCTGGTACTGGACACCCTTGGAGATGGAGGGGTGCGCCCGCGCAAGGATGATCAGGTGTTGACCATCTCCTTCGTCGCTCCTCGCCAGAACCCTCCACCACCGGCAGAGGGGGATCCCGATGGAGAAGGAGGAGAGGCACCCTTTGAAGAGGAAGAGGAGGACTCTCCCGATGGAGAACATATGGTGGCTCGAAGACCCGATGGGACCGGTTCCGTGTTCGAAATGACCATTCCCTGGCACACCATCGCCTCCATGAGGGGGGAATCCGATTCGATTCCATGGCCAGGAATGAAGATGCGAATCGGCATCGCCGTCACCGATGACGACACCGGCAAGGGCGCAACGAAGTATCTGGGTCTGACTCCAGGGATGGTCCTGCACCGCAACCTGGATCGGATCTGGGAAGGATGCTCCCCCGACTTGATGCTGCCAGTGAGGTTGGGCCGATGATGGGTGGTCTCCGATGGATCGCGAGCAGCCTGTTGCTGACCCTGTTGTCAGGGTGCGTCACTCCCATCGATACCGATCGAGGGTTTCCCCCCTTCTACCTCGAGCGAGAAGAGATACTCGCCGATGGAGAGGTGCGTCAATCGCAGCACTTCTGGCCCCTTTACAGCCATAGCACCACCACTCCCGATCGCGAGGAGATCCGCATCTTGTGGCCACTGTTTGTCGATCGAATCGATCAGTCCGGGCGCAAGACCTGGCTCTTACCGGCATACCATCGAAGGGCCTACCGCCACTCCGATGACCAACTCGATGTCGATTCCTTTCTCCTGCCGTTTTTTCTCTGGGGCTCCGATCGAGATGAGGGGGACTACGCGGCCTTTGCACCCATCGGCGGAAGCCTCAAGGGGTTGCTCGGCAAGGATCGAATCGATTTCGCTTTGTTTCCACTGTGGGCACGACTGCAGGACCGTCAACAGATCACCACTTACTGGCTGTTTCCACTGATCGAACTGGACGAGGGTCCACTACGATCCGGATTCCGGGTCTTCCCCTTCTATTCCAAAACTCAGGGATTCACCAGCCGCGGTAAACTTCGCGACCAATCAAAATACGTCCTCTGGCCGTTCTGGCATCAGTCGAGTCAGCAGCTCGATACCGACAATCCGAGCCACTCCTGGTGGCTGTGGCCCT
>CAVOEM010000125.1:0-8087 GCA_963694575.1 Planctomycetes bacterium UBA1146
AGATCGATCACGAGGCTGTTCTTTCCGATCCAACCCACTCCGGCCAGTTGCGCCCAGTCTCTTTCAAGCATCGGAGAAGAGTCAACGGTATACCAACTTTCCCACTCACCATCATTCGTGACGAAGCGGCTCAATTGTTCGAGCATCGGTTTCATCACCTTGTGATAATCTCGACCCTGGGCATATCGTGCTATTTTTCCACCGTCCCGACTTTCATCCACAGAACTGGAATATGGAAGGGTGACTACGATTACACTCTTGGCACCGGGCAGTGACTTCCTGGGATCGATTCGGCGTTCGACATTGCGGGTCATCCACTCCATCGATCCGTGTTTTCCAGTCTCGATCCAATCGAGATAGTGATCGGCATGTGGGGAGCGCCCGGCAGCTGCAATTCCGAGAGAGTGGAACCCGATCTCGAGAGCTATTTCTCTCAATTCCGAGATCAAGTCGACTTGTGGATCATGGTTTTGCTGGCTCATCGACTCCTTGTTTCCCATCCCACTTCAGTGCTGGAAGGTGATTATAGGGTGTGATCGGTGAAAATGACCACTCTACCTCATCGAGCAGGATGGTATCCTCGGCCACCCGGAGGAGGACCAAGTTGTTGACCGCCTACATCTCATTGATCAGGCCACACCATTGGGTCAAGAACTTGTTCGTCTTGCTTCCTGTCCCCTTTGCCCTCGCCGCAGGTGTGGATCTCGATGAGTGGCCATTTATCCAGGGTCTTCTCGCCTTCTCTCTGCTCAATTCCGCAGTTTATGCCTTCAATGATGTGATCGATAGGGATCGCGATCGTTGTCATCCTGGAAAGAAGAACAGACCTGTCGCAGCAGGACAGATCAGCACGAGGTCCGCCCTCGTGACATCCTTCTCGCTCATCCTCATGGCCGTACTCCTGACAACGAATGCGGGGTTGAATGGAGAGGTTCTGGCCATCGCTTCTGTATACCTGCTGCTGAACCTGATTTATTCACTGTGGGGCCGAGATGTTCCGGTGGTCGATGTCCTTCTCCTCGCGGCCTTTTTCTTTCTCCGGATCCTGTATGGGTGTGCGTTGCTCGGAGTTCCTCCCAGTGGACGATTGTTAGTGGGGGGGACCGGAATCGCTCTGCTCCTGGCCTTGGGAAAGCGGAGAGGAGAACTTCGGCTAGATCTGGCCATTCGTTTTCGTGAGAGCTTGAACTGGTACACTGAAAAAGGAATGGATCGCACGATCAAGGTTCTGAGCTTCGGGGTGATGTTGTTTTATTCGGAGTATTGTTGGAGTTCTTCCATCTACCAGGAAGAAAGATGGTGGTGGAGTTTGCCGTCGATGTATGGCGGTGTTTTGTATTATATTCAGCGAATCCTGGTGGCGAATGACCAGCGATCCCCAGTGGAGATGGTACTTCGATCGCGCTGGATTCAATTCCTACTAATATGCTGGGCCAGTTTGACCTGGTTGAGCCTCGAATAGAGGGGAACTATCGTCCCATTTCAACCGCCAGTAGGTGAGATAGTCAGGGATGACAGGTTAAGCATAGAAGAGAAGCCTTGGAATTGGCCATTTAGATCAGGTAAGATGAGAAGTCTCTCGTATATATGGGTTCGCAGGGACATCACTGAGGATTCGAAGGCGATCGACAGATGAGAATGGCGGCCATAGATCCTGGACTCTCGATACCTGAGTTCCCTTCAGGTAGGCCCTAGGTTGAGACCCCTGAGGGGTGTACTGTGTGGCAGTGCTCTATATGTATGAGTAGTATTGTACTAGAGGGTCTAGATTTTCGAAGATGGAATCTGGCGCAGGTTATTTTAGATACGTGGAAGGTTTTATAGTTTCTCGGTCCGTGCGTAGCGGATTCGATAGCGAATCCTAGCGTTATAAAAGTTGCACTATCAATGCTCACCGGTTACTCGGCACTAAGGTGCTGAACTATGTTGCTGAACTATGTTGCTGATCGAAAGTAACCGCTGCTGAAGAAATTATTGGTGATACTGAAATGCCTAATCTAGATGATCCGTTTATCACGGTGAACAATCCAAATAAGCAGAAATGGCTTGTCGTTGGTTGGCCTGGAATCGGTGGAGTGGCCGGACAGGTGATTCAAAAATTGGACCAAGGATTCGGAGCCGAGACGATCGCATACAACATTGCGGAGGACGCCTTCGAACTCGATGAGATTGCGATACGAAATGGCGTAGTCTTTCCTGGTCAAGCTCCAAAGATGGTTTTTCGAAATGCAAAATTGGGCAGCAGTCATGACCTGCTGCTTTTTCAACCAACTCGCCAGCCGGATTCAGGGGGCCTCGAACTCTGTAGGAGTGTGCTGAGAACTGCAGTGACACAGGGCGCTACCAGAGTGATTACCTTCGCTGCGCAAGCAAGCACCCTCGATCCCAGAGAGATTCCTAAGGTGAGTTACTGTTGCACTGATCCAGAATTTGGAAATACCGTCAAGCAAAAGGGTGTGCAACCGATTCAAGAGGGCAAGATCAAAGGATTGAATGGACTGATGCTCCTCGCTGCTCAAGAGCAAGGCCTACCGGCGGCCTGTTTAGTTGGAGAAGTCCCGACACTGGGATTGCAGATGCTGAATCCGAAAACCACCAGGGTTCTCCTTCAGGCTTTCCTGAGTCTCACGGCAGCGAATCTGGATCTGAGTCATATGGATGCCACCATCCAGGTGTATGAGGAGTACATGCTCGAGTTGAGTTCATCTGTGCCAGAAATACCGCGATTACCTGTACCTGAGAATCCAAGCCACCATTTTTCGAGTACTGATGCGGCGAGATTGGATGCTCTGTTTCACGAAGCGGGCGGCGATCGTCAGAGTGCGATGTTCTTGAAGTCGGAGCTGGATCGTATGGGGCTGTACGAGGAGTTCGAGGATCGATTCCTCGATTTGTTCCGCGACTGTAGTTAACTCATTGACCATTTGAAAAGAACGGGACTGAAAAGAACCGGACTGAAAAGAACCGGACTGAAAAGAACCGGACTGAAAAGAACGGGACCACCATCTCTGGCGATCCAGGCTCCTGGGTCGCCGGTCCTAATTTCTCATGACCTGTTCAACCCCTCAAAGCCCGATTTCGCAATCGAGGCTGTCGTCAGTCCAGTCGATACCTGGATCGGGGAATGGAACCCATGGTCCTGGACCACCGATGAAGAAGTAATAGAGCAGGAAAATCGCATCGGAGATGTCAGAGATCCCGTCATCGTTGGCATCTCCAGCATCCATGCAAGTGGGTGGTGGGCCGTCGAGGAAAGTATAGTCGAGGTGGTAGATCGGGTCTGCCAAGTCAACCAGGGTATCCATGTTGACGTCTCCACGGATGAAGACGGGTTCTACTGGAGGTGCCCTGACTTCGAGGATCCCGGAGACGAGAGTGGACACCGAGACGGAATTGCTCCCAATCACGAACATGTTCATGATCGGTGGAGTTCCAAAGCCGTCTTGTGGGACGAAGGCAATATCCTGGTCGAGAGAACCCGCACTGATCTCACCGAGCAAGTAGGCGATTTCCTGCGGATATCCGAGTGAGGGGACAGTTTGACCATCGAAAGGAGGGAGAGCATCGAAGAGTACTCCACAGATGATGGTGCCTTCAGTGGGATCCACCTGCTCCTGCACATACTCCGCTTCGATGGAGCCTACCAGGGAGCCATAGACATCGACGATCAGGTTCTCGATGGGAGCGGTCGGTGGAAATGCGATCGAAAAGGAATAGCCTTCGAGCAGACCATCCCAGTCTCCCTCGATCGGCAGGTTGAAGGGCTGGCCCGCTTCGGTCGTGATGGTGCTGACACGGATCATCGTTTCCTGGGCGAGGCCTGGCGTGGCCCCAGGGCCGACCATGATCATCCAGGAGACGCAGAAGAGGAGCAGCAACGGGAGGCTGAGCCTCGCCGTGGCGGGGTCATTCTCCAATTGAAGTACACAATCATCACTCATCGAACCCCCAGGAACCAGGCGGGCGAGCTCGGATCCAAACTGTCAGAATCACTCCCTGAGAGATCATCCAAACGATATAGTGACTAGGCGATCGAGTTCAAACGCCAACAGCCACTTTCTTGATGATAACTGCTGGACGGCGTGGCTCAAGCACCAGGAATGCCGAACCGACCGCCAGGGATGCCGGATGATGCGGTCCAGCAGAGTTGTAGAGGCTCCCAGGTGGTAGTGGAGCACTCCGCTTCGGGAATGGAGCCAGAAATGTCGGATCAGGATTCAATCAGGGCTTTATTCGAGGGTGCTGCGCAGATTCACGAGAAAGCGAGACAATCTCTGGGTCGTGGCCTGACCCTCGCCGAGAAAATACTTCTTTCCCACATGGGCGAGGATTTTGTCGGAGTTCCGCAACGTGGTGTCGATTACTGCGACTTTCATCCTGATCGTGTGGCGATGCAAGATGCCACGGCGCAGATGGCTATCCTGCAGTTCATGCAAGCAGGACTCGATCGGGTAAAAGTCCCGTCAACGGTTCATTGCGACCATCTGATTCAAGCAAGGATGGAAGCCTCGCAAGATCTGGCTGCAGCGGAGCAGATCAATGCCGAAGTCTATCGGTTTCTCAGAAGTTCCTCCGAGAAGTACGGAATCGGGTTCTGGAAACCGGGTTCCGGAATCATCCACCAAGTGGTGCTGGAGAATTACGCGTTTCCCGGTGGATTGATGATCGGTACCGATAGCCATACGCCCAATGCGGGAGGACTCGGGATGCTTGCGGTCGGAGTCGGTGGAGCCGATGCCGTGGATGTGATGGCAGGACTTCCTTGGAATGTGAAGTGGCCCGGGGCGATTGCCGTGAATCTCAAGGGCCAGTTGTCTGGCTGGACTTCCGCGAAGGATGTCATCCTCAAGGTGGCAGGTGAACTCACCGTCAAGGGGGGTACCGGTGCCATCATCGAATACATCGGTGACGGTGCCCGGACCATTTCATGTACGGGTAAGGCGACCATCACGAACATGGGGGCCGAGATTGGAGCAACATGCTCGGTCTTTCCCTTCGACGAGGCGATGGCGGTGTATCTGCAAGCCACCGGTCGAAGTGACCTGGCACAACTGGCCAGAGACCACGCAGCCTTGCTGCGACCCGATCCAGAGGTCGAGGCGGATCCGGCTTCGGCCTACGATCAGGTTCTGGAGATCGATCTCGATCAACTGGAACCCCATGTGGTCGGTCCACATTCTCCCGATCGTGCACGCCCCATCTCTGAACTGGGAACCGAGGCGAGAAGTGAGGGTTGGCCTCTCGAGATCAGCGCTGCACTGATCGGTTCCTGCACCAACTCATCCTACGAGGATATGGATCGTGCCGCGGCGATCGCAGATCAGGCCGCAGAAGTCGGTATTCAAGCTCGTACCAGATTTCTGGTTTCACCCGGCTCGACCCAGGTCTTCCGGACTGTCGAACGAGATGGTCAAGCGGCATCCTTCGAGAAACTGGGGGGTACGGTACTGGCGAACGCATGCGGTCCCTGTATCGGTCAGTGGCACAGAGAAGATATCGAGAAGGGAAGCAGCAATAGCATCGTGAGTTCCTTCAACCGGAACTTCCCGGGTCGTAATGATGGAAATGCACAGACCTTGTCCTTCCTCGCAAGTCCAGAAATAGTCACTGCATTTGCGATCGCCGGAAGGCTGGACTTCAATCCATTGGTCGATCCGATCGAGGGTAAAGATGGGGAATCTCGGTTGCTGGCAGTTCCATCGGGAAAGAGCCTCCCACCTGACGGATTCGTCAAGGATATGACAGGATTGGTGAATCCTCCAGTCGATGGATCATCCGTTGAAATCGAGATCGATCCGGCCAGTGAACGGCTTCAACTACTGACTCCATTTGCCCGCAGGGAAGAAACTGAGTACCAGGAGATGAGGCTTCTGTTCAAGGCCAAGGGGAAATGCACCACCGATCACATCTCGCCTGCAGGGCCGTGGCTTCGCTTCAGGGGCCATCTTGAAAACATCTCCAGGAACATGTTCTTGGGGGCGATCAACGAGTTTCATGACTCCCCAGGTATCGGTCATGACGCTACGGCGGATGGAGTGAGTCGAGTGCTCCACGAAATCGCAGCGAACTACCGAGATTCTGGCAGTGCATGGGTGGTTGTAGGAGATGAAAACTACGGCGAAGGGTCGAGCCGAGAGCATGCCGCAATGTGTCCCCGGTTCATGGGCTGTGGAGCAGTCATCGTTCGATCATTTGCCAGGATTCATGAGACCAACTTGAAGAAGCAAGGTGTGCTCGCACTTCGATTAGTCGACCCAGCCAGTTACAGCCTGGCAAAAGAAGGCGATGTCATCTCCATCGAAGGGCTGGCCCAGTTCAGTCCTGGTAGCGAGTTTACTGTGGTCTTCCGCCATCTAGATGGTTCCGAGGATCGAGTGGCTTGTAGTCATACTTTCAGCGAAAGTCAGGTGAATTGGTTCTGGAAGGGTGCTGCACTCAACGCCCTCACCAGTTCTGACGATCGATAGTCCCACCAGTTCTCGCACCGTTCGCCCCGGGTGATATCCTAGAGCCTGGGAAAGTTGGGTAGCTTCTTCTGAGCACCCTGAACGGTGGGAAATTATCATGAAACAGAGTGATAGGATTGCACGCTCTGGACCGGGTCAATATCGATTCGGGCCATCGTTCTGTTCGCTATTCTTGACCCTGTTGATCTGCACTACCGGAGTCGGACAGGGTGTCGTGCTGACTCTGGACACTCCCGACCTGGTTGTGGCTCCGGGGATGCAATTCGATGTTGAACTACGAATCGAAAATTCTCTTGGACTGCAGATTCAGGGAATCCAGCAGGTCGTATCGTGGAACTCTTCCACACTCCAATTGCTTTCCTTGACCCTTCCGGATCAGATTCCAGATGCTCCTCCAGCAGTCGCACTGGTCTGGAATGCACCTCCACCTGTGGGAGCGGGGGGTGATCTTGGCTGCAGTCAGTGGTGGGATGGACAGGGCGAAGAGGCGTTCAGTCTGGGTATGGTAGTGGATGGATCCTGGACCGAGACTTCGACACCGCTGGCGGTGTTACACATGCGAGTCAATTCCTTCGCGACTAACGGAGACTCTCAACTCTCGGCTCCCCCTCCTGATCTTTCCTGTGGTTGGTTGGGACCCATCGTCACCGATCCCACCGGAGATATCATCGCAACGACGGCCGCCCCCTTGAATCTGACGGTCAGCGATCTTCAGGGACCGACTACTCTTCAGTGTGCATCTGCAGCAGAGACGGTATACCTGACCTGGCAGGAACCGATCGCTTTCGACCTGGTCCAGATCGAGCGCGATGGAGTTCTGCTGGCAGAGATCGCTGGTGGAGCAGGCTATTTCGAGGATCCAGCAATTCCCGTCGGGTCGGTGGTGAATTATCGGGTACGAGGATTCTCATCCACCCTGCCCTCGACTGCTTCTACTTGTTCATTGATCGTCGATGGGTCGATCTCCAGTCCGCTGGGATTGTCTTGTGTGAACAGTGGCTCAGGGATCTTGATGAGTTGGCAGAACCCTTTGCCATATCAGTCGATTTCCATCTCCAGAAATGGTTCTCCTCTGGTTTCTCTTCCCACAGGGAGTAACAGCTTTCTCGATGACGACCCTGATCTTCTGGGCATCCTCGATTACCAGGTGGTCGGATCGATCGGTGGGGAATCGAGTGAAGCGAGCTCTTGCCAGATCGATATTCCGATCCCGGCTGGCCTGTTCATCCGCGGGGACTGCACTGCCGATGGAAACCTGAACCTGGCAGATGCTGTCACTGCGTTGCAATACCTGTTCACTGGAGGAGAGTTGCCGTGTGCTTCGGCGGCCGATCATGATGATGATGGAACTCTGGATCTGAGTGATGGGATCATGTTCCTTTCCTACCTCTTCATTCTTGGAGATCCACCGGCGGCGCCATTTCCGACGGTGGGATCAGATCCGACACCCGATGCTCTCGGCTGCGAGGTGTCGTGTACGGTTCCAGCGTGTTTCATCGAGTCGGACGGAGATGAGTGCAGTACTGCGATCCTGGTGGGGCTAGGAGCGACCCCGTTCGATACCTCGACCTCGACCACTTCCACCGATCCATACAGTGAGGATGGTTGCTCAGCCACCTT
>CAVOEM010000126.1:0-8058 GCA_963694575.1 Planctomycetes bacterium UBA1146
TGTTCCATGTTCTCGACGATCCGCCCAGCAATCCCCTTGAGCGGGATCGTGGGATCGACATCTGCGTCATCCCGCTGCTCGGTCTTCAGAGTCTCCCGGGTCACGATCAAGGGCGTGACTGTCAACTCCTCGGCTGAGCTGGCATCGCTCGCGATAGTGGAACTGGGATCGGGATCGGGATCGACCTCAGGTTCTGGTGAAGTACTCGGGTTCAACTCGATGGTATGGATGGCATCTTGTTGAGGTTGGTAGCCGACGAAGAATTCTCGCCAGGCCACATTGACACTGTCAGGATCCTTCTTGAATTGCTCGAAGAGCGCATCGACATACCCTGAATTTGATCCGAAGCGGTCCAAGGGGACCTCCCACGCAACAGAGGACCGGCGATGATCGAGCCGGCTGCGGCGGCCCGCCTTGCGAGCCTACGAGTCGATGCTAGGTCTCAAGATTGTTCGGTCAAGGTGACCTGCACCACGGGCACCGGATTCACCCGAAAAAGCACCCAGGACTCTCCTAGGGAGTACCGTTCTGCCCAGAATCTCCGGTTCGCATCGTCTCTGCCAACTTTTTCAGTCGGGCGATCGCCCGGCTGTGGCGCCGGCGTGTCGTATCGACATTGATGCTGAGGCGCCTGGCCACCTCCTCGTATCCCATGTTTTCCTCATCGATCCACCGCAGCAGATCTCGATCGTCATCTCCGAGCATGTCGAGACAGTTTTGAAGCAAGTTCAACGCTTCTTGCCGATGGAGTCCTGCAGAGGGAGATGAAATCGAAGCCGCCAGGTTTCCCAGAGGATCGAGGGATTGACTCGCTCCCGCCGCCATCGCCCGGCGCTTTTCGCGCCGAGGATCTCTCTTCTGAGCCAGTTCCTTCTCGATCAATCGATTGAGATTATTGAAGGTGACGGTTTTGAGCCAGGCCCGAAAAGCGGGAAGGCCACGATCCTCGAAGCCACTGCGCAACTGGTACACGTCGAGTGCCGCTTGCTGCAACACATCACTCGGATCGATTCTACGTCGTAGATCGACTCCTAATCGATCCTCGACTCGACGCCTCAGTTTCGGAAGTTCCTCTTCCAGCAGCCGCTCGAAGGCCGCTTCATCGCCATCGGCAAATTGCTGGAGCCATTCAACGGAACTGACCTCGGGGATCTCTGCCGCCGCTGGGTCAGGGTTTCCCTGTTCAGGATCCTGATCCTCAGCACCATCCGTATCTGGTGGATCTTGGGCTGTCATGAGCACCTCCGTTGCGTCATGATATAGCAGGCTAGAGCAAATTTCACACTCTCCTCCAGGAGAGTTGCACGAGACCCTCGGGAGCAGCCAATTGTCCGAAGACAGTGAATCTGACCCAGAACTGGAAACTTCTCCCCTATCCCCGGCGGAGATTCTCTTCGCAAGATTACTCGGTGGAGGCCAGTCGATCGTCGAAGCGGTCGAGCAAGCCTCCAGGGATCACCCTGCCATGGCGGGCGAACTACAGTGCCAGTTGCAAGAGTTCGAACGGCGAAGAAACGACAGGTTGGCTCGAGCGCAAAAAATTTCCGCTCCAAAATCCGATGCTCTGGCAGAACGATTACTCGATCGATACAGCGAAGACTTCGATCTCAGTAACCCACTCGAGAGCGGAGAATCGGTACCGCTGATTCCCAATCTTGACGGGCGCTACGATTACCTCGAAGAAATTGCCCGCGGAGGTATGGGAGCGATCTTGAAGATTTCGGATCCGGTCCTGCAACGTGAGCTGGCGATGAAGGTGGTGCTGGGAGACAAGGCGGGCGACGCGCCTCCTCAGCGTCTCCGTAGATTTCTTCGTGAGGCTCGAGTGACGGCACAACTCTCGCACCCAGGCGTGGTTCCGGTACACGAACTCAACAGCGATGCCGATGGCAGATTTTACTTCACCATGGATCGAGTGATTGGACAGGAGTTGAGAGACTTCATCCGATACGCTCGAGATGGCACCTCAGGCTGGGACCGCAATCGATTGCTGGAAGTTCTGCTGAAGGTTTGCGATACCCTCGAATATGCCCACTCTCGCGGAATCGTTCATCGCGATGTCAAACCGGCCAATATCATGGTGGGTCAATTCGGTGAGGTCTATCTGATGGACTGGGGCCTCGCGAGGATCCTCTCCGACATCGAAGATGAGCCACTCAAGGATGTCATCTCCGATTCTCTCGCGGCCTCCCAGGAGGGCTCGACTGTCATCACCAGAGATGGATCGGTGGTGGGCACTCCTTCCTACATGTCACCAGAACAGGCCAGCCCCGATCAGGGCTCGATCGGCCCCTGGACCGATGTCTACTCGGTCGGAGCGTTGCTATACGAGATCCTCTCGGGAAATCCCCCCTACCGTACCGGGGATATCCCCCTGCCCGGTCACAAGATACTGAGGTTGTTGCAAAAGGGGCCACCGATAGATATCCAGGAGAAGTCTCCCGACACCCCCGATGATCTGGCCAACATCTGTCGACTGGCGATGCAGCGCAAGGAATCGGACCGCCCCACCAGTGCTGGTCAGATCTCGACCCTGCTACGCGATGTGCTGCGTGCTCGAGCCGCTGCCGCAGAAAAGGCCCAGAAGGCACAGGAATTGGCCATGAGATCGAGAGAGATGACGCAGTTCTTGACCGGCCTGTTCCTCCATGAAGCAGGGGAAAATCCATCTCTTCATCGCATCAGCGCTCATTCGTTGCTCGACCAGGGTGCACAAGATCTTCTCTCGGGAATGGATGAGCAACCACAAACCCGAGCATCACTGCTCGGATCCCTCGCCTCGATCCTGCTCGAGACTGGTGCCGCTGATCGAGCGACGGAGTTACTACAGGCCGAGACGCAACTACGCGATGATCACCCCCACTGGACCGCCAGAGAGCGGATCGATGCCTATCGAAAACTGGCCAGGGCTCACCAGCGGTTGCGCCGTCTTTCCGAGGCTGAGGATGCACTGCAGAAGGCCCTCGAATTGGTCCCGCCCGAATCACCCGCTGCAGACTCCCGCGAAATCCGACATGAACTGGCGGAGTTGCTCAATGTCCGGGGAGATTACCCGCAGGCGGAGGAGATCAGTCGGGATCTGCTGGTCAGTGTTGCCGCAGAACCGAAGATCGAGCAGGTGCAATACGAGCTCACGCTGGCCCAATCGATCTCGTTGCAAGGCTATCCCGAAGAAGCTCGAGAAATCCTCGATAAGGTCATCGTGGTGGTCGAAGAAGAGGATCCAGCGCTGCTGGCGACAGTATTGCTGCACCGCGCTGGAACCGTGCTCGAATTACCTACCGAGCAAACCAGCCGACAAGATCTCGACACGGCGCTCGCAGATTTGACCCGATCGGTCGATTTGCAGATCGAACTGCGAGGTGCTCGATCGGACTACACTTCACGACACAGGCGAGCTCTCGCCTGCTGCCAGCAACGCCGCGGCGACCTGGTGGCCGCGGAGCAGACTGCCCGAAACGCCCTGATGGCGATCCGACAGTTACACGTGACCCACCACCCACTCTGCGCACGTTCCTATGCAAGGCTCGCCTCGATCCTGCTCCTCTCGGGGCAGACCAAGGAAGCGGCCAAACTGATCGAGGAGGCGAGTGTGACCATCGGCAGCGGAGAAATTAGCGCTGAATATCGATTCAGTTCGCTGGAAGCGAGAGTTCGCATCTATGCCCTGGCAGGACGCAAAGACGAAGCACTGAAACTGCTGGAAGAACTGGACCAATGCGGTGGCGAACGGCCCGCTGCACGCCAGAAGCGTCGTAAGGATCTCGATCAAATCTGCTCGGAGAGCGGCATCGAGTCGAATTACGAGGAATAATCGGTCAACGAAGCCACCGTCTCGGCGTCTAATTTCTCAACCAAAGCCACCACCAGATCCACGGCATGACGATAGTCAGCGATATCGATGACACTGGAATGAGTATGGATCGAACGGGCCGGAACTCCGATCACGATCGTCGGCACACCCTGTCCGTGAAGGTGAGTGGTCGAAGCATCGGTCCCACCACTTCGTCGCACTGCTACCTGCAACGGGACTCCCTCGGAAGTGGCGACTTCCTGACAGAGTCGAACCAATCGGCGATTCGAGATCGCAGTCGGATCGAGGAACCGAAGTTGCGGTCCTCCCCCCAGAACTGCTTGTCGAGAGGTCATACCCGGCAAGTCATCGGCGGGAGTACCTTCGAGCATGATTCCGACATCGGGACGGCTGATGGAACTGGCGGTTCTTGCGCCACGACAACCGACCTCCTCCTGGACCGCAGCCACCGCCACCGGCTGACAGGGCAGCGAGGAGTTCTTTGCCAGTCGCTGAAACGATTCGATCAAGACTCCGACCCCGACACGATCGTCAAACGCCTTGCAACAGTAGCGTCCGGGAGAAGCCAGTTCATCGAACTGACCCCGAGGACAGATGGGATCTCCCACCATCACGCCCCACTCCTCCACTTCCGCACGGTTTCGTGCGCCCACATCGATGTACATGCTCTCCAGTTTGAGAACCTTCTCCCGTTCTGCAGGCTTGAGAAAATGGGGCGGCTTGCAGCCGATAGAACCAGGAATCTTGCGTCCACCGGTGGCTAGCAAATCCACTCTTTGTGCCAGTAACACGTGGCCCCACCAGCCGCCCAGGGGAACGAAGTGAATTCGCCCCTCGTCGTCGATCGACTGGACGGCAAATCCCACCTCGTCCATGTGAGCATCGAGAATTACTCGAGGACCCGCTGGAGATCCATCGACGATGACACTGCCGTGTGCGTCATGCTGTAACCGACCCAACCCTGCCAGTTCCCGATGGACGATGGCTCGCACCTCGTCCTCGGCTCCTGGTGGAGCAGCGGCCAGACTCAATTCACGCAATAGATCGACGGACTGGTCGCAACTTCGGTCACTCATCTGTGCCTCCAGATCGGGAAGAGAGGAGAGAGTAAGCCAGGATGGCCCGCCCTGCCAAGCGTCTTGTCCGGGTTCGATCAGGGAAGATCGACCGGAACTTCATCGCCGAGAGTGATCTGTCCCTGATCGATCCGTACCCGGTGAGAAATCACCTCGACCCCGGCAGACACCGCCTGCTGCAATGCCTGACAGTAGGCTGGATCGATCTCGTGAGCAAACCCCACCCGCCTCGCATCCGTCCGCCCCAGCAGCAGGAAGAGCACAGCTCTGCGGCCAGAGGAGGCCAGACCTGCCAGCACTTCCAGGTGTTTTTTTCCCCGTGCAGTGACCGAATCAGGGAAATCGGCGCGGTCATCGAAGTGTGCAGATCTCATGGTGACATTCTTGACCTCGATGAAGGTATCCCCGGTTCGCTCATCCGGATCCTCGATCTCTCCCAGTACCATGTCGAGCCGCGTCCCCTGACCGATCGCTACTTCACGGCGCAAGTATGAAAACTTCCCCAGTCGCGGCACCTGATCGAGCAAAATGCCATCGGCCACGATCGAATTGGGTAGCGACGTATCGACCAGTGCCTGAGCTCCCTCGCCGACTTCCAGAAGAGTCAGGGTCCACTGGAGCTTACGCTTGGGGTTATCGACAAACTTCAACCATGCTCGCGGCTGACCATCGATGAGGGTCTTCATGCTTCCCGGATTGGGACAATGGGCCACCACCTCGCCACCGTCGGCAAGGTGGCAATCGGCCAGGAAACGCTTGTAGCGCCGAACCAGTAGCCCCTCGATCAACTCCAGTTGCACCATCAGAAACCTCGAGCCAGCCAGATGGGATCGAGGAATTTGGTCATGAAATGCTCACCTGGTGCCATTTCTGGCATCTTGGGCCTCCTATCCCCCGAGCCATGGTGCGATTCGGTTGCTCCGGAGCACCGATTTCGGAGAATCGTCACTGTAAAGATCGGGCGGCAGGTTTGCCACCACGGCACTCCCCGATCTCGATCGCCAGAGCGAGGGAGTCCACCATGAGCCAGGGCGCAGAGCAGAGTTCAGGCGCCGATTCAGGCGATGTGGATCCACAGCTGCTGGCGTTACTTCGCTGCCCTTGCCAGCAGCACCAGCCGCTGCAGCAGCGCCCCGAGGGCCTCGCTTGCAGTGGCTGTGAACGAGTTTTTCCGGTGGTAGACGGCATCCCGGTGATCCTTCCCGAGCCGGAAGATAAATCTGCCGAATAATATCGATGGAGAGGACCGAAGATCGGATGGAACATCTTCCGACAGATCCAGACCCTGAAGAGACCTCGGAATGGCTCGAATCGATCGATTCGGTCAGTGAGGCGGCTGGAACCGAGCGTGCCGGTGGGCTACTCGATGATGTGATCTGGCATGCCCAGGCGCATCATGTACCGCTGAGTTCACACGGGATCACTCCCTACCAGAACACGATTCCGGTCGAAGCAGAACAACCCTACCCCGGCGATGAGGAGATGGACGATCGCATCGAGCGCATCGTGCGCTGGAACGCCATGGCGATGGTGGTCCGGGCCAACACCCAGCACGATGGACTGGGCGGTCACATGTCGACCTTTTCCTCCGCCGCCACCCTCTACGAGGTGGGCCAGCAGCACTTCTTCCGTGGCATCGATGCTGCAGGAGGAGGGGACCAGATCTTCTTCCAGGGCCACGCCAGCCCGGGGATGTACGCTCGTGCCTTTCTCGAAGGACAGTTGCAAGCGACCCAACTCGACCGCTTTCGACAAGAGGTGAACGGGGCTGGACTCTCCAGTTACCCCCACCCTCGCCTGATGCCGGAGTTCTGGCAGTTTCCCACCGTTTCGATGGGGCTGGGACCGATCAATGCCATCTATCAGGCTCGATTCAATCGCTACCTCACCGCGCGTTCGATCAAGGACACCAGTGATCAGCGGGTTTGGGGATTCATCGGAGACGGTGAATGTGATGAGCCAGAGACTCTCGGAGCTCTGCGCATCGCATCGCGCGAACGGCTCGACAATCTCACCTTCGTGATCAACTGTAACCTGCAGCGACTCGATGGACCGGTCACCGGAAATTCGAAGGTGATCCAGGATCTCGAAGGCGCCTTCGATGGAGCCGGCTGGCGAGTGATCAAGGTGGTCTGGGATCGACTCTGGGATCCACTACTGGCACAGGACACTTCTGGTCGGTTACTGAAGAGGATCGGATCGATCGTCGATGGAGTCTGGCAAAGAGCGGTCGCAGAAGATGGCTCCTGGCTGCGTCAGCAGTTGAGCGATGGCGATCCTGAAATCAGCACACTGCTCGAGTCCTGGAGCGATTCACAACTGCAACAGTTGGGCCGCGGCGGACATGACCGTCAAAAAGTCGCCGCAGCTTTCGATCTGGCCTGTCGTCCCGATGGGCGTCCCACGGTGATCTTGACCAAGACCATCAAGGGACATCACCTGGGCCCACAGGCAGCGGCACGAAACATCAGCCACCAGATCAAGAAGCTCAAAGGAGATGAGGTTCGAGCGGTTCGTGACCTGCTCGAGATCCCGATCCCCGATGCAGAGGTGGAATCTGCTCCCTACTACCATCCCGGAGCCGATTCAGCAGAAGTGCGATACATGCAGGAGCGAAGAGCCGCACTGGGAGGATCGATCCCACGGCGTCGATCGCAGGCTGCGGTACCGGCACTCCCCTCTTCGATGGTTTTCGAGAAGTACCATGGCGGCACTGAGGGATCGCTGCAAGCCTCGACCACCATGGCCTTTGCTCGGCTCTTTCGAGACCTGCTCAAGGTCGAGGGGATCGGCAATAGAATCGTGCCAGTGCTGGCAGATGAGGCGCGTACATTTGGCATGGAAGCTCTATTCAAGCAGGTCGGGATCTACGCTCCCGGTGGCCAGAAGTACCAACCGGTCGATCACGCACTGCTCTTCTCTTACACCGAAAAAGCGGATGGCCAGATCTTGCAGGAGGGACTCACCGAGTGTGGCTCACTCGCCACCACCATCGCTGCGGCGACCAGTTACTCGACCCACGGTGAGGTCACATTACCCTTCTACATCTTCTACTCGATGTTCGGGTTCCAGCGAGTCGGAGATCAGATCTGGGCGATGGGAGATGGGCGAGGACGTGGCTTCCTGCTCGGCGCCACCGCCGGAAGAACCACCCTCAACGGCGAAGGT
>CAVOEM010000127.1:0-8055 GCA_963694575.1 Planctomycetes bacterium UBA1146
GAGCCTGGGAGAGTTCGATGGAGCAGGCTACAGCCTGATCCTTCAACGCAACCGGATCGAAGTTCTGGGGTTGTAGATGAGAAGCCCGCCAGTTTCTCTCTGATTCTCGCTCGCTCGGAGAAACAGAGGAGAGGAGTGATCCGCATGATCAGGATCCCCGTTCTCGCTGAAATAGACTCTTACCACTCGTCGATGACGTCGAAGAGGATGAAGTTGCGGCTTCCTGCGCTCGCGCGAGGTGGCTGGCTGCTGACGATGCTACTGGTCACCACGCTGGTCAGTGGCCAAGATGAGCCGGCGACTACCGCTGAGCCTGCTGTCGACCAGAAGATCGCCACTCCCATCGGCCTCGATGGGGCGCGACACCTGCTCGGCAGGACCATCTTCGGTGCTCCGCTGGATCAGTTGCAGCGGTACTCATCGCTGACGCGCGAACAAGCGGTCGACTCCCTGCTCGAGACTCTCACCACCACCGCGGTCACCCCTCTTCCTTCCTGGGCGTCACTGACACCGGGCAAGATCCAGCAACAACGGGGAAAAACCGCGGAGAGTCGTAAGGCATTTCAGAAGTCCATTCGACGCTGGCAGGGTGAATTGCGCGGCTGGTGGACACGGGAACTGATCTCCACCCCATCTCCGCTGACGGAACGACTGGTGTTGATGTGGCATGGTCATTTCACTTCCGAGATGACCAAGGTTCGCTCGGCACCGGCGATGCTGAAACAGAATCAGATGTTTCGCCAGCTGTGCAGCGGAGACTTCCGCCAACTGCTCCACCGTGTGGCCGTGGACCCGGCGATGGCGATCTACCTCGACACCCGACGCAGTACCCGGGAGAAGCCAAACGAGAACTTTGCCCGGGAATTGCTCGAGTTGTATGGCCTCGGTGAAGGAAACTACAGCGAGACCGATATCCAGGAAGCGGCTCGTGCATTCACCGGATACCGCATCGACCACCGTACCGGTGAATTGCGACGGATCCGGCGTCGCCATGATGCCAGCGAGAAGACCGTACTCGGCGTGACCGGCTCGCTGACCGCTACCGAGGTGGTCGACGCAGTTCTGGCTGATCCCGCCTGTGCAGAATGGATCAGCCGGCGCTTCTGGATCGAGTTCGTCTCACCGACTCCGCAAGCGACGGTATTGAAACAGTGGGCTCAGGCGCTCCAGCAGGAAGATTGGTCGCTACGAGCTCTGCTGCGAATCACTCTCCTCAGTGATGCGTTCTGGGCCAAGGAAAACCAAGGATCGCTGATCAAGAGCCCGGTCGATCTGGTGGTCGGTACAATGCGTTCCTTGAAGATAGAGAAAGCCCCGGCCGGCCAGGCGCTGCGGACCATCAGCCGCCTTGGCCAGCAACTCTTCGATCCTCCCAATGTCGCCGGCTGGCCCGGTGGCCACCATTGGATCGATGCCACCACCTTGCTCGGGCGTCGCCAGTTTCTGACCGCGGAAATCCACAACCTGGCGATCTTGAACCAGATGCAACAGTTACCCCAGAAGGATCTTCGCCCGCCAGCGCAAGACGCTGAGTCTGAGCCCGAGATGATGAGTCCCGGGAACTCTCCAGAGATGAGAGTTCAGCGAGAACTCCCCCGGCGCATCAAAGCCCGAGAGCGGCGTCGATTCATGCCCCAGGTGCTGCGTGAACTGGAGCAGATGTGGCAATCGCTGGGAGACACTCCCGACGCCAGAAGTTTACGACTACAGCAGTGGTTGCTCCCCTTCAAACCGGTCGGAACCGTGGTCGAAATGGGATCGATTCGTGACCGACTCGGCTCGGTACTGCTGGACCCCACCTACCAGTTGAAATGAGGCTCGGATGAAATTTGATCGTAGGGCTTTTCTTCGCCTCGGTGGCGCCGCTTGCCTACCACTGCTGGTTCCAGGTGTTCGCACATGGGCCATCGATGAAGAAACCGCCGCCACTGCGGCACTCGGCGATCGCGTGCTGATCCTGGTCGAGTTGCAGGGCGGAAATGATGGTCTCAATACCGTGATCCCATTCCGCGATGAGCGTTACAAGAAGTTGAGACCGAAGATCGCAGTTCCCGATTCTCACGTGATGGACCTCGGAAACCACCTCGGCATGAACGATGCCCTGGCAACTCTCGGAGAATCATGGGATGCCGGGGATGCGTGCTGGATCCTCGGTCTGGGATATCCCCAGCCCAATCGTTCTCACTTTCGTAGCATCGAGATCTGGGAAACCGGATCGGACTCCGATGAAAATCTGACCGACGGTTGGCTTGGACGCCTGATCGGCAGTGCTGCAGCAGATCCGAAACGCGCCGCCGATGGCATCGTCCTGGGTGGCGGAGATTCGGGTCCTCTCCACGGCGACTCGACCCGTGTCATCCACCTCAACGATCCGATCCAGTTCACCCGGCAAGCTCGAGCGGTTCCCGACATCGCCCATGGCGAAGATGCGAGGAAAGCACTCGAGCACCTGCTCGAAGTGCAGACCGATATCAAGCGGTCGGCCCGGGTCATCGAGGAGAAGAGAGCCAATGCTCCTGATCTAGGGGTCCAATTTCCCCAGAGCAAGTTTGGCAAGAGATGTGAAATTGCCGCCTCGCTGGTCTCCTCAGGTGTCCCCTGTCCCCTCATCAAGCTGTCTCACAGCGGATTCGACACCCATACCGATCAGTTGCGCCGACACCCACAACTGCTGACCGAACTGGCCACCGGACTCGCGGCACTGCGCAAGGCATTGATCGCCTCGGGAGATTGGGACCGGGTACTGATTTCCACCTATTCCGAGTTCGGCCGCCGCGCCAGCGAGAATGGTAGTGAGGGCACCGATCATGGAACCGCAGCTCCTCATCTGCTGCTGGGCGGTCAGGTCATCGGTGGCCTGGCTGGCGCTCAGCCGGATCTGGGCACCCTCGACAAGAACGACCTGGTGTTCACCACCGATTACCGAAAACTCTATGCCACCATCGAACAGCAGTGGTTCCAGCTTCCGGCCAATCCGCTGATTTCGAGGGGAGTGCGTCCATTGCCGGTGCTACGAGAGAAGGCGCTGTGACCGACGGCACTCTGATCGACAGCACCCACCGATCCACTCCCAGGGGACTACTCTGACCAAAAATCTGGTTTGTACCCACAGATTCAGGTTTGATCTCTCCGCCAAGCCGATATCCTTCTTATCTGGAGGATCCACCACGTGACGATGCTGATTCAGAGTTTAGTTTCCTTCCTGCTGGGACCGCTAGTGGCGATCCTCGGCGGTCGAGTGCCCTCGATGCTTCCGGTGATCGATGGTTTCGTGCTGATCTCCCTATCGGGCCTGGTGATGCTCGAGGTGATCCCCCATGCGATGGAAGAGATCGGAATGTGGGCGCTAGGATTGGCCATGGCTGGTTTGCTGGTGCCGAGTTTCATCGAGAAATCTCGCTTCCGTGTTGCCAACCAGGCCCATGGCATGGCGCTGATCTTCGGGATCGTCGCCATTCTCCTCCACTCGATGGTCGACGGCCTTGCGCTGTCGATCAGCGTTGCTACCGAAAATGCAGAGGCATTCGGTTCAGCAGTGATCCTTCACCGATTGCTGGAGGGGATGGCGGTGTGGTGGCTGGTTCGACCCACCCATGGAAAACGCATCGCAATGGCCACCCTCTTCGCCGGAGTCCTGCTCCATCTGGCCGGATGGTTCGGCGGGCTACAATTACAGACGCTGGTCTCGAGTTTTCCATCGGCAGCGGTGATGGCACTGTTCGGAGGCGCGTTGCTCCACGTGATCATCCATGCTCCCGATCAAAAAGCGGACCGCATCGAACGGGCAGCGAAACTCTCGGCAACCGGTGCGGTGCTGGGGCTTCTGTTCCTGTACCGCTTCGTCTTGCAAGACAGTATTCATCTCGACAACCACACCGTTCATTCAAGTGTTGGTGATTTCCTCGATCGTTTCATCATTCTGGCCAGAGAAAGTGCCCCCGCTCTGTTGCTCGCCTACACGGGCGCCGGATTGATCCATGCGCTGCTGCCCAAAGCCACCATCCATTGGATGGCCCGTGGATCCAATTTTCAGCAGTCACTGCGTGGAATGCTATTTGGACTGCCCCTTCCCATCTGCTCCTGTGGAGTGCTCCCCCTCTATCGAAGTCTGGTCGAGAAGGGCGTGCCGTCCGCCGCTGCAGTGACCCTGCTGATCGCAACTCCCGAACTGGGCATCGATGCGGTCTTCCTCTCCTTCACCATGGTCGATGGCCCATTTGCCATCGCACGAGTCTTGGCTGCTGCGGTACTGGCGGTCTCGGTGGGCATGCTTTCTCTTCGCTTCATCCGCCCGATCCAGGTCAAACCGGAGCCGGCGAAATCCGAAGAATCTCACAAACCTCTCACTGTTAAGATTGTCGATGGCTTGAAGGTCGGACTGTGCGATCTGGTCGACAGCACGGCTCCATGGATCGTTCTCGGACTCTCGTTAGCGGCGGCGCTCTCTCCACTGGTAGAGGACGGCAGTTTTCTCGCCCAGATCCCAGACTGGCTCGAGGTGCCCGCCTTCGCCCTGCTCGGTCTTCCGATCTATGTCTGTGCCAGCGGAGCCACACCACTTGCTGCAATCCTGATCGCAGGAGGAGTTTCACCGGGAGCGGCTCTGGCGTTCCTGCTCACCGGGCCCGCCACCAATGCGACCACCTTTGGTATTCTCGGCGACCTGCACGGACGACGCGCCGCCATCCTGTTTGCCATCTCCATCGGGGTCGGGGCCATCGGTTGCGGATACGCCGTCGATGCGATCCTCGATGACGTCACCGTGGGTGTCGCAGAGCACATCCATCTCGGCCAGCACTCCCATTCAGAGGAAGGGGGCTCCTTTGGCAGCGCTGAACTGTTCCTCGGTCTGTTGGCGCTCCTCTTCCTGTTGAGCATCTTCCGTAAGGGGCCACGTGCCTTTCTCAACCAAGTTTTTGGCACCCCCCCCGAATCTCCCGAATCGACCGATTCCGGTTGCTGTTCCAGCGAGGGTGAGGATCCACAGCCTGCCCCTGGTGGCAGCTGATGCTCCAACTCCTGAGACCCGGTCGGGTCTGGTTGATCCAGCGCCACTCCCTGTTACCATCCTGTGCAGAGGTGGAAATATTCCATCCGCCTGAAAGGAGACTGAGATGCCTTACCCTGAAGAGATGGTCACTCCGATGCGTCGAGAGCTCACCGACCATGGAGTCACAGAACTGAAAAATGCTGCAGAAGTCGACTCTTTCCTCGACCCCGAGGGAGGGACCGCTTTCGTCGTGATCAACAGTGTCTGTGGTTGTGCTGCCGGAGGCGCGCGCCCCGGTGCCATCCTGGCCCTCCAATCGGAGCATGCTCCCACGAAGGCCGGAACCGTCTTCGCCGGCCAAGATGTCGAAGCGGTAGAACGGGCTCGCCACCACTGCAGCCAAGTGCCACCCAGTAGCCCATCGATGGCGCTGTTCGAAAGTGGAAAACTGGTCTGGTTCCTACCCAGACACATGATCGAAGGTCGAGATCCTCAGACCATCGCCCTCGACATCGTCAATGCTTTCGAGGAGCACTGCGCCCCCTCGGACGCTTGAAGGTCGAGGAGATCGAAGCGATGGGAACCTTCCACGATCACATGGGAGAACTCCACGGCATCACCGTGGTGGTCTCAAAGCATGACGGTTCTACCTGGATCGGTCGCTGCCATAGCGAAGATGCGATCGAGGTAATCCTCCACGATGCCGATCTTCATGATCCGGCACTCAGTGACGAGGACACCGAGCAGTGGCTGCAGAAGGCCAAACAATTTGGCCATTGGCCAAAAGTCTCCACCATCCGCATCGCCAGACCCGAGGTCTCGAATCTGGTCCGCCTGGCGGAGAGCACTCCCGGCCATGGCGGACCAGATTCGGCCTGATCAATTTTCGCCGGGGATCGGAATCTTATCTCCAACCAACAGTCGGGTCATCCTTGACAGATCGAGCAGCATCGGAACGGCAGGATCTTCACTGTTGAGGGTCACCTCCGGAATATGAAGATTCTCCACCGCTTCCAGTGCCAACAAGATCCGTCCACCCACCGAGTCGAGGGCTTCATTGCGCAGCAGATCGCGCAGAGCACCGGCCTTTTCGATGGCCAGGTTGCCCCTCGCAATCGAAATATCTCGTTCTGCTTCCCCTTCCGCGATAGTCGTCCGCGAGTACAGAAGGGCTTCGGCATTGATCTGAGCGATTTGCACCTGATAGTCCGATCGCTTCTCCTGGATCTTTCGGTCCCAGTTCTTTTCCGCTGCAAGAGCCTCCGCCGCGATCCTACGCGTCTGGGTCTTGACCGTCTGCTCCACCTTGGCCTGTTCGGTCAGTGCAGACTCCAGCTGGGATTCTTGCCGAAGCAACTGCTTCTCCTGCAATTTGACCTCGTACTGGGTAGGGAACTTGACCTTTCGAATGAACAAGTTTTCAGGCACGACATGGTATTCCGACAGTTCCTGGGTCAAGAGATCGAGAGTATCGCCAGCTCTCTTCAAGCGCAGTTCGGTGATCTGAAGATCCTCGGAGGTCAACTCGGCCAACTCTTCACGAAGGGTGCTGATCACCCTCGCCCTGACCCTCTCACGATAGCCATCCTTCAGACCATCCTTGATGATCATGTAGGCTTCACCCTCCTTGATCTTGTAGGTCACAGTGACGTCAAGATCGATGGTATTGCCATCCTTGGTTCTCAAGGTGACCGCTGGCTGCCAGTCTTCGATACCGCGAGCCAGCCTCGATTCACGCCACCCCTTCGACTCGGTGAAGTGGAGAAAGTGTGTTTGACGCGGAAGCAAATGCCAGCGGTGGTATCCGCTGATCCCCAGGACCAGACCGGTGTAATGGTCCTCCTCGACAATCCCCTTGGATGTGCCGAGCACCACCTGCTTCACACCGATCCGCGCGGGAGGAATCTTCTCCGTGATGAAGCCGATCACAAAGATCGTCAGTACCAGGAATAGAATCAGTCCAATATAGATTTTCATCGGGGCGACCCTCCTGTCTCTCGCACCGGTTGCGCGGGAGGTAAAGGTCCCCCACTTCCCAGGTGTTCAATTCGAATCGGTGCAGGATCCCGGCGGTAAGGAACGATGTTGAAACGGATCCCTGCGTACTTCTGGGCCAGCTTTTCTCGTACCAGGATCTCTCCCCTTTTCTCAAGCGCAGCCACTCTGGCCGAAAGGCCCTCTGCGTCCTTACGAGCCTTCTCCTCGAGGGCTCTCGCCCCCTGCAAGTTGGCTTGCTCGGTCGCTGCTCCCTGGTTGGCATCTTTGATCTTCTGGGCATCGGCGTTCTTGACCGTACGAATCCGGTCCTTCTCAGCGGTGATCCGATCCGCTTCGAGGATTCCGAGGACTTCCTCGTACTCCTCCGCCTTATCCCTCTCCACATGGGCCAACGTACGTTCTCGTACATTGGTCAGTTTTTCGATCTCGATCCCCAGTCTTTGAACTTCCTGATTGGCATTCTTGCGCCTCTCGATGGCATCCTCGACCACCTTGTCGAACTTGGGTCGAGGAATAATCACCTGAGTGACATCGATTCCATGACCTTCGAGAACGGAATCGAGCCGAAGAGTGGCGGCTGCCACTGCCAACTCATAACTGGTGGGATCTGCGATCTCTTCACTACTGTACTTGCCGAACTCATCTCGCAAGATCGATCGGGCAGAAGCACGGATCCAGTTGCGCTTGAACGCATCTGCATCTCCTGAATCGTTGAGGACTTTTGCAGTTCTCGAAGGAATCAACTGATACTGAATGGTCAGGGTGTCAAAGCGAAAACTGGATCCGTCCTTGGCCCTCACTGTCAACTCCCGGACATGATTGAAGCTGATATCTTTCGACCCCTCCATCACGAACTCGTTGGGAGATTTATCAAACAGATAGGCTTGCTGCAACCAAGGAATGAAAATCACCAGTCCCGGGGTGGTGATCAGTTCCTCTCCCCCGGTAAAGTAATTGATGAGTACAGCCACCTCGGTGTCCGCCACATCGATGATCCCACCTTCGCCAGTGAAGAATGCCACTCCGACGATTAGCACCAGTACCAGTAACAGAGACGGCCACAGCAA
>CAVOEM010000128.1:0-8029 GCA_963694575.1 Planctomycetes bacterium UBA1146
TGGCTGGCGTGTGATTCCATCCTCTTCGCCGATTCCTTCGAGGTGGCCTGAAATAGCAGCCGCACTTTGACCGGCAGAGCCTCCACAGACTCCTCAGTTCCTTGATCGTTCCGCTGCGAGATCGCGCCACAAAAGGGACATTCCGTAACCACCGATGATGAGGGCCAGCAGGCAGCATCCTACGAGAGCGTACTGAACCCGAGTAGCGGCCACCTGCGGTGCCGAAGCAGAGGTCGGAATCGTCTTCACGACGAGATGAAGCCACTGCTCGGTAAACATCGAGAGATCGTCCTCGGAAACAGGACCCGGTGCAGCGACCATCGAGTTCAGTTCGATGAATGCCTGACCCGACAGGATGAGCATCCATAGAGCCAGCAGCAGCAATCCCGCCCCGACGGTGCGGGTGCCCATCTACATCTCCCCCGCAGTCTCGAATCGATCCTCCAGTTGCTGGACGATCTCTCTCGTGCAGGCCTCGATCCCCTCCTTCGCGGTGAGTAAGGCTCCCCCCATCAACATCATCGTATCGCGGCCAAAGTCTTCGATCATCTCCGGCAGTCGCTCGGGACTCATCCCCCCCGCAGGTACTGCCCACGCTGGCTTCAGATTCGCCAACGGCTGACGAAGAGCGGCTGCGATGCTCCTACCATCAGACCTGGTCACAGGAAAGCGGCCACCGCTGTTGACGAACACCGAGCCATCGAGTCCCGCCAGCCGTGCCAGGGTGCCGTGAACGATCGGCCCTGCGATACCGGAGCCTCCGGTGAGGGCGCCACTCATCGAAGGATGTCCAAGGTATACGCCAGGCCACCTGCCTGTCAGTTCCCTCACGCGATCGAGCCCGATCACCCATGGTGCCAGCAATGCTCCATCGGCTCCCGCCTCGAGGGCGATCTCCATCCGTGCATCCAGTTGTTCGGAGCGCGCCAGCAGATTGACCAGGTAGAGACGGTGTCGATCTCCCTGCTGCTGCCGAATGGCTTCGGTGCAACGCTGGACTCGATCGCGAAACTGGTCCAGATCATCATCGATTAAATTGTGATCATCCTTGATCAGATCGCCACCACCGCGGATGAACTCTCTACAGATCTGCACCAGGTCTGAAACCGGGGCACCTCTTGGCTTCAGAGCGGTCGCTACCAGTGGCCTACCAGGCACCTCGACCAGTTCTCGAACTCCATCGATGCCGCAGTGGGGTCCCTGAAATCGATCGAGGACTTCATCGGACAGGACCAATCGGGTGAGTTGGATCGATGGCAGCATCGAACAGTTTCCCAGCACCAGGTTCAGCAGTTGATTCAAATCGGATCGAGCGAGATCTCCGTTCAACCCCAGGGTCACCTGCTGAACCCCGGCTTCCAGTTCCTCGACCTGGCGCACTTCGGCGACGATTTCCGAAGCGATTCTCGGGTATCTATCGATCAACGACTGAGGAACCTCGACCGTCAACTCGACCGCCATCGCCCTGGCCAGTTCGGCGGAGTGTGCTCGATCACCCTCGACCCTGTAGGTCGCCACGATGCTGTTCAAAGAGACCTCGCTGTTCAAAGAGACCTCGCTGTTCAAAGAGACCTCGCTGTTCAAAGAGACCTCGAGTCCTATTTTTCGAGTGGATGGCCAGAGGGTTGCCCATCGGATACTGGCGGATCCCTCGACCTTTTTCTTGTTGACGCTATTCTGTATGGGGATCGTAACTACCGCTACCCGGAACCCACAGGTGCCTGCGACCAAGCGGGAACTACTGGGATTCAGGATGTCCGGACAGGAGTTTCTCGATGAGCGTTCGAATTGGATTGATGGGTTTCGGTCGAATCGGTCGAAATGTGTTCAGGGCAGTCTATGGCCGTGAGGACATCGAAATCGTGGCGATCAACGAACTGGCGGAAACCCATGCGATGGAATACCTGCTCCGATTTGATTCCTTGCGTGGCCCCTTCGAGGAGCCGATCCGGATCCTCGATGACTCGATCTACGCCGGTGGCAAGCAGATCCAGGTCTTGCACCATCGAGAGCCCGGCGAGATTCCCTGGTATGACCATGGCGTCGATGTGGTGGTAGAAGCCACCGGCAAGTATCGAGCCCGCCACGAACTCCAGCAACATCTAGATCAAGGGGCGGATCGAGTGATCCTTTCCACCCCACCGACCGACGATATCGACCACCTTCACATCCAGGGTGTGACGCCCTCGAATGTCGATCGATCGAACCGGATCATCTCGTGCGGATCATCGACGGCCAATGCCACCGCACTGATGGTCAAGGTTCTCGAAGATGCATTCGGAGTCGAGGAGGGATCCTTCACCTCGGTCCATGCGTACACCTCCGATCAGAGCCTTACCGATGTTCCTGCTCGGGGAGATCTACGAAGTTCCCGCGCAGCGATGCAGAATATCGTCCCTCAGACCACCTGGACCGACGAGGCCATCGAACAGTTATTCCCCCACCTACGGGGAAAATTCAAGGGGCTCAAGTTGAACGTGCCGGTTCCCGGCGTCTCCTGCACCGACCTGACCTTGCAGATGAAAAGACCCGTGGTAGCAGCAGAGGTGAACGAGGTGTTCCGCAGCGCTGCCGCCAGTATTCACAAGGGGTATCTCTCCTACACCGACCAACCGATCGTCTCCAGCGACATCGGAGGGAACTCTGCCTCCTGTGTCTTTGATAGCCTCGCAACTCTGGTCACCGATGGGGTTCTTCTCAAGGTCCTTGGCTGGTACGAGCAGGGCGGCGGAATCTCCCACAGGATTGTCGAGCTTGCCGCTCGCATCGGATCGAGAAGTCCCGCCGCAGGAGAGAGGAGAGAATCATGAAAATCGCCATCAATGGATTTGGTCGCATCGGAAGAAGTGTTTTCAGAATCGCATCGAGCCGCGAAGACATCGATGTCGTTGCCATCAATGACATCTCTGATCCCGACTCCCTGACCTACTTGCTACGGTACGATTCGGTGATGGGGCCCTATCCTGAAACGGTGACGCTGGATTCTGGAATCCTCTCGGCCGGACGCCAGCGCTGCCAATTGCTGGCGCAGAAGGACCCGACTCAACTGCCCTGGAAAGACCTCGGGGTCGATGTGGTCGTCGAATCCACCGGACGCTTCCGCACCCGTAAAGAGTGCCAGATGCACATCGATGCAGGTGCAAAAAAGGTGATCCTCACCGTCCCTCCCAAGGACGCCATCGATGCATTACTGGTTCTCGGAGTCAACGACGAGATTCTCAAACCTGAACATCAAATCATCTCGAATGCCTCCTGTACAACCAACTGCTTGGCACCGATCGCCAAGATTCTGGATGATACTTTTGGCCTGATCCGTGGAGTGATGACCACGGTCCACGCCTATACCAATGATCAGAGTCTGGCGGACTGGTATCACCAGGATCTTCGGCGAAGTCGTGCTGCCGGTGAGAACATCATTCCCACCTCGACAGGAGCGGCCCGTGCCGTGGGGAAAGTACTTCCTCAGCTGGAGGGAAAGCTCGACGGTATGGCGATGCGAGTTCCCGTAATCGATGGTTCAGTGGTGGACCTCGTGGCCACCTTCGAGAACCCGGTGTCGGTCGAGGCGATCAACTCTGCGATGCAAACAGCTGCCGAGGGCCCGATGAAAGGGATACTCCAGTATTGCACCGACGCGGTGGTCTCCTCGGACATCATCGGAAACCCACATTCTTCCATCTTCGATTCAAGGCTGACGGCCACCATAGGAACTCACTCCGCCAAGATCCTTTCCTGGTACGACAATGAATGGGGATATTCGAGCCGCGTGGTGGACCTGATCGACCGCGTTCGTCCCTGATACTCTCCTCCAGATCATCCCATCATGAGAGCAGCCCCGCAGGTCGTGACCTGCGGGGCTGCTTTCAATGTTGAGATCGGAAGAGGGTACTAGAGGTACTTCTTGATCTCCTGGAGGCGAATTTCCGCTTCCTTCTGGGCTGCCGATCCTGCGTATTTCTTGCTCTTGGCCAGAGTCGCATAGATCTTGGCTGCTTTTTGGTACTTGCCTCGTTTGACCAGGTCCTTGGCATCATCGAGCAACTTGCTTCCGGCCATCTCCGCCTGAATCGACTTGTCCTTCTTCCACGCCTTCAGTTCCTTTTCGAACTCCTTGGCGATTGCCATCCCTTTGAAGGAGACGGCACCACGCTGTAGCGCCTGCAAGCCCGCCGAGTACTTCTGCTCCTTCTTGAACTGAGCCACCCGGGCAAAATCGACCGATGCGAATTCGGCGATCTTTTTCATCGCATCTCGAGCGGCCAGTTCCACGACTGGATCCTTGGCCCGGCCCGCCTGCTTCTCCAGATCATTGTAGGCCTTACCAAACTGGCCCGCCTTGAGATACTTCTCACTCTTCACCAATTGCGGAGGAAGAGTGATCTTCGGCCCCATGCGGGCACCCTCGATGTGTTTCTCGATGATGGACGCATTGAGACCTCCGGGATGGCCCTTCCAGACGATCTTTCCGCCCGGACCCACTAACCAGGAGTGGGGAATCCCACGGGTCTTGTATTCATTCGCACCACCACCGAAAGCTACCGGGTACTGCATCTTGTTACGGTCGATGTAGGGCTTCGCCTTGGCTTCAGGTTCATCGGTGACCCCGATGACAACCAGTCCGCGATCCTTGAATTCCTTATGGAATTGATTCAAGTGCGGAATCTGGCCCTTGCAAGGTCCTCACCAAGTGGCCCATTTTTCGATCAGGATCAATTTCCCCTGGAGGGAATCCCAGGAGGTGTTGGTATCGATATTAATCCAACCTCCTGCGTTCAGTGGAGGAGCGACATCCCCCACCTCGGAACCGGCATCCGCAGGAATACTCGAGAGCAAGAGGATGGCGATCGCCAACGCACTGCCTCGAGTCATGACTCTCTTTAACATTGGTCTCCTTTCGAGCCCATCAGTGCTCTGCCTATCAAAGTAGCGTCAAATGGACTTCAAAGCAACTTCCTCCGCAACGGTCCTCGGCTGCCATTCGTTCCAGAATCCTTGAATTCGAAGTGGGGTTGCCAATTCAACTTTGCAGTCCTAGCATCGAAGTCCACTCGTAATGGCCCGCACTTCGAGTTGAATCAGGAGTATTCAAGACCATGACTACCAGCGCCGCCAATTTTCGTCCAGTCCCGCAGATCCATGCTTGCTGGAGCTCGAATCCAGACTCCAACCTCCAGAAATCGAATTCTTCATCGTGGTGGTGGAACGCTGTGCTGCTACTGCTGCTTCTTCTGCGGATGCCGGTCACCCCGATTGCAGCTCAAGAACCACAACCGCCAGCCCCGCTGCCGATCGGCCCCGCGCCGGTGATTCACCTCGGCGAGACGGAACACGACTGGGGCACAGTGCTCCAGGGGACCCTGGTCAAGCACTCCTTCGAGGTCGAGAATCATGGCAAGGCACCGCTGAGAATTCTCGAGGTGACTTCCACCTGTGGCTGCACCTCTACGCGCTTCGATAAACTGATCGAGGTCGGTGCGGTCGGCATCATCGAACTGCAAGTCGACACCACCGATTTCAGCGGCGGTCGTCCTCGCAAGAATGCACGGGTCCAGACCAGTGATCCGGAGTCTCCGCAGATCCAGTTGTGGATGACCGGACTGGTCGATCCATTGCTCCAGTTCGAGAAAAAGGTCCTGAAACTGGAGGGGCTCTCCTTCGAATCGAAGCGCTTGACCACCACGATTCTGCCGGCCACCGAACTTCCTCTGGAGGTGACCGGTGCACGCTCCAAGAACGGCTCCTTTTCGGTGGTCTCGATCGACCCCCTCGAGGATGGCAAGAAGGGCTGGAGTCTGATGCTGGAAGCGGGACCTTCCGAGACGATGGGAAGCCTCAGAGATGATCTGGAACTGTCGCTGCTGCTGGAGGATCAGAAAGAGCTGAAGATTCCATTGCCGGTGGTGGTCGTGCACCAGGATCGGGTCCAGATGATCCCCAATGGCAATGTCGTGTTCTATCGCAGACATACCGCACCGCTCGATGGACCGGTACGGCGTGAGGTGAAGCAAGAGGTGCAGATCCGCTCGGTTCGCGACGACCTCCCCTTCGAGACCTTCTCGGCGGAGATCATCGATGCCCCCGAGGGGCTCTTTGGCCTCATCATCACCGAGATCTTGCCCGGACATCACTACAAGTTGCGCATCGATGTGCTGAAGGTCCACCCTCTCTCCCAGGCCAGAGGCACACTTCGGATTCGCATCGGTGAGGGAGAAGATCAGGTGAGGGAAAAGCCGATCATCGCTCAGTTTCGGCTCAGAAAGCCCGATTCGCCCTGATCCGGACTCCCTGACCACTTGACCACAAGCGCCTTCTCCCGTTATCTTTAAGGGTGATCGTCCACTGTTGCCTGACGGCGGGGTCCGGGTCGACCACGGTCCTCCAGTGCAGGAAATCGGATCCAGTTGGCGATCCATCAAATGAGAGGCAGATTTTCGGTGAAAAATGCAATCCTGGGAGTTCTCCTGACCATCGCAGCAGGCTTGCCCCTTTCAGCCTTCCAACTGAGCGATGATGATCTCGGTCCTCCAGCTCCGCCGGCGGAGGTGGGTCCACGCATCTCCTTCGACCAACTGACCCATGACTGGGGCACCGTGCTCCAAGGCACCAAGGTGGAACACACCTACCGCTTCAGTAATACCGGATCCTCGGTACTGCGCATCACCAATGTGAAGCCTGGCTGAGGCTGCAGTCGCGGGACCTTCACCCGCGAAGTCCTCCCCGGTGGGGAAGGCGAAATCACCCTCAGCGTCGACACCTCCAAGTTGCGCACCGAAACGGTACGGAAATACGCTACCGTCAGTTGTAACGATCCTCGGCAGCCCACTGTTCGCCTCAACATCCATGGCATCCTGCGCCAGGTGATCAAGTCCACTCCCAATGCGCTGATCCTCAAGGGTCCGGTGGGAGAGACTCTCTCCGGTATGTTCGAGGTGTCCAGGGGTACCGAACTGGGAATCACGGTCACCGAGGTGACCGTCAACAAGAACCAGGCCGATCTCTATCAGATCGTCGAGGTCGTGGAGGGTGAGAAGTACCAGATCCACCTCACCGCACCGCCGGCGCTGGTCGCCGGAATGACCCGGGATATCGTCAATGTAGAGGTGGTTTGTAGTGACGGAGAAATCCGTACCACCACCGTCCCCTTGACCCTCGATCACCAGTCTCCCGTCACCATCATTCCTCGCGGCAACATCGTGTTCCAGCGCAAGGAGACCGAGCGACTCTCGGTACCCGGTGCCGCAGTGGTCAAGAAAGACATCCAGGTCTTCGCCACCACCCCCGGAACCCGCTTCAATATCAAGAGTATCTCCATCGATGATGTGCCCGAGGGCGTGTTCGGTGTCACTCAACGGATGATTCGAGAATCCGAGCGTTACGTGATCTCGGTCGAGGTGCTGGAGAGCCGCCCAGAGCGATCGATTCGAGGCACCCTGAGGATCCAGACCGATCTCGAGGGAATGCCTGAGATCACCGCACGTCTGTATGCACAGTTTGCTCCCCCTCCGACTCGTGGTGGCGGCGCAGCCCTCCGGCCGACTTCGAGAAGCAGGATCGTTCCGACTACCAAGCCCTCTCCTACTGCCAAACCATCTCCCTCAGCCAAACCATCTCCCTCAGCCAAACCATCTCCCTCAGCCAAACCATCTCCCTCAGCCAAACCCTGGCCAGGATTGAAGACGGGGCAGCCGAAGGCGACAGTTCAGAAGGCGACAGTTCAGAAGGCGACAGTTCAGAAGGCGACAGTTCAGAAGGCGACAGTTCAGAAGGCGACAGTTCAGAAAGCTGTGCCGCAGAAACCTGTGCCGCAGAAGCCTGTGGTTCAGAAACCTGTGCCGCAGAAGCCTGTGGTTCAGAAACCTGTGCCGCAGAAACCTGTGGTGCAGAAACCTGTGCCGCAGAAACCTGTGGTGCAGAAACCTGTGCCGCAGAAACCTGTGGTGCAGAAACCCTGAAATCAGGAATTTTCCGATTTTTTTGGGGCCAACCCCTTGTTCAGAAGGCTATGAGTATACGGCACAGTTCCCCAGGG
>CAVOEM010000129.1:0-7887 GCA_963694575.1 Planctomycetes bacterium UBA1146
AAGCTTGCTTGGTGATGGCAGATTCGCTCGGCTTCGAGACCGATTCCACAGCAGTGAAGAGCTGGACCTATCTTTCAGATGCCTACAACAGTTCCGATGAAATCGAGTGGCGCGCTCCCATTCGTCAAAAACTTCGTAACCTGGTCGATTTCTGGGTGATCTCGAATCGCCCCTTCACCGATTCCGGAATCGTGACCGTGGTCAGTGGAGATTCTCTCTCGGCGATCGCCAAGCGCTGCAAGGTATCGGTCGATTCCCTGAGGACGCTGAACCAGTTGAAATCAGATGTCATACACCCGGGACAGAAATTGAAGTTTCTCTCCGGCATTATCACCGTGGACATCGACAAGAGTGATTTTTGGCTCGATGTGTTCCTCGATGGTCGCTGGATCCAGGGTTTCGCCATCGGTCATGGCAAGGAAAATTGTACGCCGGTGGGCGCATTCAAGGTGGACCTTGTGCAGAAGAAGCCGATGTGGCAGCCACGCGATGGCCGCCCCCCTATCGCCTATGGAGCCGAGGGTAACCCGCTCGGAGAGAGGTGGATCGGGTTCGAGGACAAGCCTTCCCATTCCGGAATCGGGATCCACGGAACCAGCGAACCGGAAAGTATCGGATCGATGGCCTCTGAGGGTTGTATCCGGCTACGCAACGAAGATGTGGTGGCGACATATCCATGGCTTCGGGTCGGAACTCAGGTGCAAATCCACGATTGATCGAGAACTCTTGAGTTCTCCTCAGGTGCGCAATCGCGCCTGGAATCGACCTGAGAGTCGGTGCATCAGACCTTCGATCGCCTCGTCCACTTCTTCATGGGTCAGCGATCGATCGGCAGCCCTAAACACCACCGAGAAGGTGACGCTTTTTTGCCCCTGGGTCAGCTGCTTCCCTCGATAGACATCGAGGAAGCTGAGCGCTTCGAAGTTTGCCAGCTCCGCCGCGTCCACTTCGGATGCGATGTCACGCCACAACACCGACTCCTCGACCACGATGTTGAGGTCCCTGCGAACCCCCGGGTGGCGCGAGAATTCCCGGTATCGATGTTCGACCTCGCTATGGCCGATCAGCGTTCCCAGATCGAGTTCGCCGCACCAGGTTTCTCCGGTGACTCCGTCGAGAGGCGCGGATCCCACCAGGCCCAGACGTTCGCTGAAGAAGTCGAGCGCGGCACCACTCCCCGCAGCCAGGCCACAGGAGGTGGATATTGGATTCCAGGTCGACGCACTCCTCGATTCGGTACCGAGTCTCAGAAGTTCCAACACCGCATCGGCGATTCCGCGCGCCTGCCGATACGCCTCTGACGGGCGACTTCCATCGGCATTGCTGTGGACCCACGCGAGATGGACCTTTTCCACCGGCCGATCGACTCCCTCACGACGGTGAAAGACTCGAGCCACCTCGAACAAGCGCACCGATTCGACTCCATGAAGCCGATTTCCACGGACACAGGAGAGTAGCCCCGGCAGCAAACTGCGCCGTAGCACTCCTTCATTGGAGCGGACCGGGTTTCGAACCACCCACGGGTCTCCGAGACACCACCATTCCTCGAGTTCTCGATGGTCGCCTGCCGATCCGAAGGAGAAGGTGAGGGATTCATGGTGGCCAGTCCCCTCCAGCAAAGCCTTGACCCGCTCGACCAGCCCTGCATCACGATCCTCGGGGACCACTCGCACCGCCATATGGCGATCGGGCACCCTGTCGAGGCCGTGGATCCGTCCGACTTCCTCGATGAGGTCGATCTCCCGGGTACAATCCGCACGCCATGTAGGAGGCACCCAGAGGCTTCTGGCGTCGTCTCCACCGCTGTGCTGGAAACCGAGAGCGCTCAGTACTCGAGTCAGTTCTGCGGCGGGTACCGACTCTCCCAGGATCAGTTCGGTTCGATCGAGGCGGATCGGTACCTCCGCTGGGGGGTCCAGTAGGCCGTCTCGCATCGCTTCCCAGCAACCGGCGAGAACCTTGCAGTCGGTTTCCTGGCACAGCAGGTGGAAGAAACGCCGAGATGCAGTGTCGGCCGCGTCGATATCGACACGGCGCTCGAAGCGATATGAGGAATCACTCGCCAGACCTAATCGACGAGAAGTGCTGCGAACTGGCACCGGATCGAACCACGCGCTCTCCAGCAGGATCCTCCGGGTGGTCGGACCGACTTCGGTATCCACCCCCCCCATCACTCCCGCCACCGCCACCGCTCGGGAAGCATCGGCGATCACCAGATCCTCCGAGTCGAGGGTGTGATGGGTGCCATCAATTGCAGCGAAGTTTTCGCCATAGCGAGCGCGGCGAATGATCAGTTCCTCGCCATCGAGTCGGTCCAGATCAAAGGCGTGTAATGGTTGCCCCAGGTCCATCAGGACGTAGTTGGTCAGATCGACCACCAGATTGATCGACCTCAGGCCGATCGACTCGAGACGTTTCCGCAGCCACTGAGGACTTTCCGACACATCGACATCCAGGGCGACCCTGGCGGTGTAACGACCGCAACGGTCATCGTCATCCACCTCGATGGAGGTGATCTCACTGAGTCCCTTGCCGGTGGAGTCTTTTTCGACCTCGCGGTAGTCGGTCTGCAACGGCTTGAGAGGTCGATTGAGCAAGCATGCCAGTTCCCTGGCAACCCCGCGATGGCCCAGATGATCGGGCCGGTTGGATGTGACTTCCAGATCGAAGACATGGTCGTCGCCATACACCTCGATCGCCTCGCAATTGAGTCCACACATCGTCAGTCTGTGCGCCACATCTTCGACCGGTTGATCGATATCGACATGTTCCCGTAGCCAGTCGAGGGAAACCTTCATCTGGACACTCCACTATCAAAAGTATGGTCAACCATCAGGAAAACTGCTGGAGGAACCTGACATCGTTCTCGTAAAGATATCGGATATCGGGAATGTTGAAGGAGGCCATTGTGACCCGTTCAATTCCCAAGCCGAATGCAAAACCAGTCCACCGTTCCGGGTCGATCCCGACCGACTCCAGAACGTTGGGATCCACCATTCCACACCCGCCCATCTCCATCCAGCCACCACGCCAGTACAGATCCACTTCTGCACTCGGTTCGGTGAAGGGGAAAAAAGAGGGCCTCAATCGAAGTTTCATTCCATCGTCCTGCAACAATTGCTGGAAGAAGGTCAGCAGGGTGGCCTTGAGATGACCAAAGGTCATTCCCTCGTCCACCACCAGCCCTTCGAGTTGATTGAACATGTAGGAGTGAGTGGCATCGACAGTATCGGGTCGAAACACCTTGCCTGGAGCGATGATCCTCAGGGGAGGAGGGGTGTTTTCCATCACCCGAACCTGCACCGTCGACGTCTGACTGCGCATCAGCAAATCATCTTCGAGGTAGAAGTTTTCCGCAGGATCGCGGGCGATGTGATCGACAGGGATATTGAGCCCGGTGAAGTTATGCCACTCGTCCTCGACCTCAGGACCATCCGCCACCTGGAATCCGAGATTTCCAAAGATGCGAATCATCCGTGAAGCGACCTGGTGAACCGGATGGCGGCTCCCTCGTAGAGGCATCTGCCCTGGAAGAGTCACATCTGTGGCACTTCCAGCGGAGCTCGGCTTCGATGGCGAGCTACCGAGTCGATCCTTGGCCGCCCCGAGCGCCGATTCCACTCGTTCCTTGACGAGATTGACCCGGGCTCCGAAGGACGCGCGTTGTTCCGGCGGAAGGGTTCCCAGCGAGCGAAGAACCTGCTTGAGGGTCCCCTTCTTTCCGAGCACCCCGACCCGAACCGATTCCAAACTCGAGGCATCTGAGGCAGATTCGATCGCCTGCAATGCTGCCGCCTCGATGGTATCTAGATCCACCTGGGACCCCTCGCTCATGATATTGCGCCGCGGGCAATTCCGACGAGGGCGACGAAAGCCTCGTGATTTCGAATCGCCAGATCGGAGATCATCTTTCGATCCAGATCGACGTTTGCACACTTGAGACCATGAATGAATCGACTATAGGAGATGTCTTGTTGGCCGCAGGCCGCGGAGATCCGGGTGATCCAGAGTCGACGGATGATACGTTTGCGTACCCGACGATCTCGCGTCGCATAAGCTTCTGCCCGGATGATGGACTGCTTGGCAGTCCTGTACTGACGAGATGCGGCTCCGAAGAATCCACGAGCCTTCTTGAGAATCCGCTTTTGTTTGCGGTGACGAGCGACGCCAAAACTGACGCGTGCCATCGTTGTCCCTTTCCAGTGGGCAATTCTCGGGAGGAATCTTTCGATTCGCTAGGAACCTTCAGGTTCGTCCACCCCGTAACCGCCGGCCGGCGCGCCCTTCGGCGCATTGATGAAGTAAACTAATTTTTACAATCTCGAACTTTTGACCATCGGCGGCGAGCAGCGCTGCCACCAGTGGTCAGCGACTAGCCGATCCCGAGCAACGCCTTGATCACTTTGGCGTCACATTTGGGGCAAACTTCCGCACGACGTCCTCGACGAACCCGAGCCGCCGACCAAGGGCCCATCCTGTGGCTCTTGCCTGCACGATGTCGCTTGATCTTACCAGTCCCCGTCACCTTGACCCGCTTTTGCAGGCCCTTGTGCGGTTTGTGAGTCTTCCTGGCCACGAGGGGCCCCTTTCCAATCGGAATCCTCTCGAGGATTCCGTAGTCATCACTTCTTCTTTGCCAGAACCATCGCCATCCGATTTCGGGCTTCTTGCAACGGCTCTCGTTCCATCTTTGCCATTTCTTCGAGGTCGGCATAGAACCTCATCAACACATCGCGGCCCAGATCTGGGTGACGCTGCTCGCGTCCCTTGAAGACCATCGTCACCAGCACCTTGTGGCCCTCTTCGAGGAAACTGCGTGCTCTGCGTAACTTGACGTCGAAGTCGTGCTTCTCGGTCTTCGGCCGAAGTTTGACTTCCTTGATCTTACGGACCTTCTGGACCTGCTTGGAACTCTTCGACTGATCATACTTGAATTTGCCGAAATCCATCAACTTGCACAGAGGAGGATCAGCATTCGGATTCATCTCGACCAGGTCGAGATCCTTCTCCTGGGCCATCTCCAGTGCTTCATTCAGCTTGACGATTCCGACCTGTACACCCTCATCATCGATGAGGCGTACCTGGCCCGGCGCGGGCCGATCGATCACCCTGTACTTGGTCTTTTCGGCGATGTCGTTCCTCCTACTCGAAACTTAGCGATCATCGTGACACTCCCACCTCCCTCGGAGGCGGTTTGAAACGACGAAATTCCGGCACTGTGCCCGTGGGCCCATGATAGCACCGGGAAGTGGGCCATTTCTCGGCCCTGAGAACTCCGATGGATACACCGGAGAGGGGGCTGATGGCAAGCCGGAAACCCTGATTTCTATGGTAGATGCGTAAAAAATCGCCATCTCGGGGCTGTCGAGGGGCCCCTTACTGCTGCGTGGGGTCTCCTGCTTCATCCGTGGGCACCTGTGAGGAGACCGATTTCGGAGCGTCGGCGACCTTCAAACCCACCTCTTCCAGTTGCTGATCGGAGACATGGGTCGGTGCACCGGTCAACTGACACGTCCCTCGCTGAGTCTTGGGGAAGGCGATCACCTCGCGGATCGAATCGTCACCGGCCAGAATCATCACCAGACGGTCGATTCCCAGGGCGATTCCTCCATGAGGTGGAGCCCCGTACTTCAACGCCTCGAGCAGGAAACTGAACTTGCTACGAGCCTCCTCCGGGCTCAATCCGATCGCCTCGAAGACCCGTTCCTGGAGGTCACGCTGGTGGATCCGGATACTCCCTCCGCCGACCTCGAAGCCGTTCAGAACCAGGTCATAGGCTCTGGCACGCACCGATAGAGGAGCGGATTCAAGTTGGTCGAGATCTTCTGGGTGCGGAGCCGTGAAGGGGTGGTGACAAGGAACCGGAGATCCGGTGGTCTCGTCCTCGTCGAACAGAGGGAATTCGGTCACCCAGCAGAATTCAAGGGCGCCCGGTTGGATATGACCCAGCTTTTGCGCCAGTTCCTTGCGCAGGAAGGACAACGAGTTGATCACGACTCGCTTCGAGCGATCGGCGACGAAGTAGCACAGATCCCCGACCTGTAGCCCGCTCAGCTCGACCAACTTCGTGCCCGCATCACCTTCACAGAATCTCGCCACAGGCCCGGCCAGTCCGTCCTCGGTTCTCTTCATCCATGCGAGACCGCCGGCACCCTGATTCTTGACGATCGCTTCGAGCGATTCGATCTGCTTCCTCGACCATTTCCCGGCTCCGGGAACCCGCACCCCACGCACCGCTCCGCCCGCTTCGACGGCGCCAGAAAAGACCTTGAAACCAAGATCTGCGGCGAGATCGGACATTTCAAAAATCTCCAGATCGCTGCGAAGATCGGGGGCGTCACTCGAATATTTGAGCAGCGCCTCATCGTAAGAAATCCGTCGGAAGGGAGTTTCCACCTCTTGACCCGTCAGAGCTTTTACAACGTGCACCATCAGGCCCTCGAGCACCTCGATGACATCGTCTTCCTCGACACAGGCCATCTCGAGATCCAGTTGGGTGAATTCAGGCTGGCGATCTGCTCGCAGGTCCTCATCACGGAAGCAACGAACGATCTGCATGTATCGATCGAATCCAGCGACCATGAATAGTTGCTTGAAGATCTGAGGTGACTGGGGAAGAGCGTACAACTCACCTGGATTCAACCGGCTGGGCACCAGGAAATCACGAGCTCCCTCTGGAGTGCTCTTGGTCAGCATCGGCGTCTCGAGGTCGATGAATCCCTTTTCGTGTAGATAATTTCGCAACTGATGCTGCAGATCGGAGCGCAACTGAAAGCGACGTTGCACCTCTGGCCTTCTCATGTCGAGAAAACGATACTGGAATCGCAATTCATCGTTGACCAGGTCACCCCCTGAAAAATCGAAGGGCAGTGCGGGGCAATCTCCCACCATCGTCGCTACCGTGGCGACCATTTCGATCTCACCGGTCAGGAGGCGAGGATTCTTCATCCCATCGGGACGAGATTGGATCCGTCCTGTCACCTGTAGCACCTGCTCGGAACGTAATGAGGTCAGTTGTTCTCCGTCGATGGTTTCTGGTGAAAGGGTCACCTGAGTGCGACCATAACGATCGCGCAAATCGATAAATCGCAACCCACCATGATCCCGGATGGTATCGACCCAGCCGACCAGAGTGACTTCCTCGCCGACATGTTCGGCACGAAGTTCTCCGCAGGTATGGCTTCTCAGCATTTCAGTTCCCCTTCTCCATGCAAGATCTTATTCGCGTTGATTCTACGCCAATGCGGAGTTTCGGCCACCATTCCCGGAAAGAGTTCCACTGGCCAACTCTGACACGCCAAGGAGCGAAGCCATCTCGCTCCAGCGGATGCCCTTGGGAGCGTTTCCGAGCCACCGATCGATCTCAGCCATGGCCGCTCGCCTCAACTTCTGCCCTGCGTCCAGATCTCCGGCTTGCTCTCGTACCTGGGCCCACCAGAAGAGCACCGAAGCATGACCATGGCGAGTTTCCAGTCGAACCACCCGTCTCCAGGCATTGCAAGCGACCCGCTCCTTTTCCTCGAGGGATGCGTGAGCGCTTCTCTCCAGCGACAACCAGGTCGAGATGGGTTGTGCGCGCAATCGAAGCGCATCGAGGGCTGCGATTTCAAGCCAATGATGAGCCTCTTCCTCTTGATGCCGTCGCAGCAACACCCGTCTTCGATCGAGCGCATTGCGTGTCCTGCGCATTCCGAACGGTTCCGGATCCGATCCGGGCTCGGGGATTGCTCCGGCAGCGATTTTTCGCCGCTCGGTCTGAGCCAGTGCGTTGAGCCCCACTCGATCGAGCATTTCGACTCTTTCTCTACGCAAAGATCCGAGGTCTCGATCGGTTCCCCGCACTCGCAATGTGGTCAGTCCACGATCGAGCAAATGCATCGCTTCCGA
>CAVOEM010000130.1:0-7818 GCA_963694575.1 Planctomycetes bacterium UBA1146
GCTGAGGATCGGAAAGCACCACAAACTCTGCTCCGATGGTGACCGGATCGATGGAGGTCGCCTGGTCATCGACGAAGATGTTGGTGATCGAGGAATTCGCCGTCAGGTGTTCGCCGAAGACGACCTCTGTCGATAGCCCCTGGGGAGCTCCCGGGGAGACCATGAAACGGAAGTAACCCAGTTCCGCTCCGAGCGACGAGGGGATGCTACTGAATGCAGAGATCACCGAGCCAAATGCGGTCCCCGCAGAGGCATCGATACCGGAGAAGAACGCGGCGAAGGGTCCACTCAGGTCTTCACCCACGGTACCGATATTGCTGACCTCGAGGCAAGTCAGGATCGCTGGATCCCACTGCAAGACCACACTGTAGCCGGTCAGATCTTGCTGCCAGGCGCCGCGGGCCCACACCACCACTTCCTCACCAGGATTGAGCACTGCAGGTTCGAGGAAGAGTGCATTACCCGAGACGCTGACTCCACCGTCGAGCACTGCCGGCTCGGTACTGGGGCCACCGGCTGCCGGTTGCAGGGTCGCCGACACGATGTGGCAGAGCGCCGATCCAAGGAGTGAGAAGTCTGCCGGGATGTTTCCAGAAAGGGTGGCCAAGATGGCGGAGTTGGAAGGGGCCGCAGATGCGCCCTCCACCTGAAGTGTCAGGCGGCGAAGTCCGGCGAAGGTTCCCAGAGGCTCATCGGTGGTCGAGATCCCCGTCGGAGATACTCCTGGCACGAAGACCGAGACATCTTGCAGTCGGGTCGAATCGTAATCGACCACTACGGACCAGCCAGAAGTCTGTTCCAGTAACTGACCCTGTAGGTCGATGCTGAAGGGGCGACCGACGACTACTGTTGCAGAATCATAGAAAACTCTCTCGGTGAGAGAGACGGCGCAAGCCGCTGAAGGCGCCGGGTGCTGGAGGCCCTGGTTGAAGTAATCCCCCACCACGGTGTAGGTCCACTCTCCGGCACCCGCAAGATCAGTAAAACTGGTCGAGGTGCCTTCGAGAAGGAAGTATTCGATGCTTCCGAGCGATCCCGTACGCTCCACGATGATCTCATCGTACTCGAAGGCAGTGGGCCCGTTCTGCCAGGTCAACTCGACGCTGGCACCGGAGCCAGAGCACTGAAGGTTGGTCGGAGGTGCCAGCGGAACACTGACTTCGGGAGCATGAATGACACTACTGGCTCCGCCGTCTCCGAACGCCTGCAGCGAGTAGACCACCAGACCTGGGAACTGATCGTTCGCCACAAATTCGGTCTCATCTCCGGCCAGACTGGTGACCAGAACTCCATCGGCCAGCAGTTGCAGCTGATCATAGGACTCACCATTGAACCAACTGATTCGTACATCGTCATCTCCGATCAGAGCAGCACTCACATCGGAGGGTGGAACCGTGGTTGCGCCGCCGGCATCCGTGACGCTGCACGGGGCACCCGCAGAACTCTGGGATCCCGACTGGATCGACCTCAACTGGTAATCATGAGCGTTCAGATCGGTATCATCGTTGTAGGAGAGCTGGGTGGAGCCGAGTTGAGCGATCAAGTTTCCATCTCGACTCAATTCCCAGCTGGTGGTTCCGCTGACAAAACCCCACGACAAGAACACCCGCTGGGGCAAGCTCACCAGCCTCTGGCATTGCAGGTCGGGTACCGGGATGACCGTCACCTGACACTGGACAGGCACCGATTCAATTCCCGATGACAACCCGATGAGGATGTAGTCGAAGGTTCCATTGATGGTATTGCTATCGGTGAAACTGGTCGCGGTACCTGTAAGGGCTGCGAGGAGAACACCATTCTTGTAGATCTCAAGACCGCCGAGGCTGTCGTAGGTGATCGGATTGGTCCACTCGAGGAACACTCCATCGACACCACCCACCGCCGAAGGTTGGCAGGTCAGTCCCTCAGGAGATGGTGTCGTCGATTCGATGGAGACGACCCCCTGTGCGGCAGAAATTTCGGCCCCGATGAGGGCTCCGTCCACCTCGAGGATGGCCTGGTTGGACCAGGGCACCCCATCGATCAGCAGCCCATCTGCGAGCTGGTATGCCGCCTCTCCGAGCAAACTCGGTTGGGGCTGGAACACGAAGCGGGCGATGGGCAACCCACTCCCCGCCGGGAGGTATCCATTGATGAGCAGTTCTGCCGCAGCCACTCCATTTTCTTGATCGATGTATTCGATCACCTCGACCGACCCGAAGGGGAAGGTCGCTGGATCGGCCTCGATCCTCGTCAGTTGTAGTAGTTCTTGATCGAACTCGATGGCGAGGTTGAAGCGGGAAACATCTTGTTCGAAATCCGCCGTGAGCGGGATCTCGATCTGGGATTCACCTGGACCCACGGTGACCTGAGAAGGCAGGCCGTAAGCCAGCAGCGATTCGTCGGCACTGACCACCGCTGACGATCTCCACAGGGCCATCGCCCCGGATCCAGCGGATTCTGACAGGTGCAGCAAGATATCCGTTCCGCGATCTCCATCGCTATCGACCAGCAGCAGAGATCCCTTCGCAGGATCGTCGGGATATTCCAGCGAAGTGATGCTGGAGTCTCCCAGGTCTGAAGAGAGGCGACGGATCAGGGTCAGCGGGTCAGTGGTACCCGATTGCAGCACCACGATATCGTCGATGTTGACCGGATCGCCATCGACTTCCCCGACCGCAAGGTCCTGAACCAGTCCTCCTGTGAGGAATGGGATCCCCTCCCAGGTACCCTCGGGAAGAGTGCCAGGATGAAGGTGTACCGAGAGACCGGTGGCAGCCACCGCCACAGCGTCCATCCAACCATCTCCATCGACATCGCCCAGGGCCACTTCACCCTGCGGTGCCGGGGAGAGCAGCGCGGCCTCCAGGAACGTTCCATTTCCTGCTCCTCGAAGCAGGTATCCATCTCCGGCAACCACCAGAGCATCGATCTTTCCATCCCGATCAAAATCGGCGATGGAGATCGACTGTACCGGGCCACCCAGCGGCATCAGGCCAGTGACCGTCAATTCTTCGGTGACTTCAAAGGTGGATGGATTGATGACGGTGATCAGACGCAGCACTCTCAATCCGTCCGCCGCTCCAACCAATAGATCAGGCAAGCCATCTCCATTGAGTTCGGTCCAGGCCAGAGCATCAGCGACAACGCCCTGAAGATCGACAGGATCTTGCTCTTCGATGAGGTCCTGCCCCTGCACTCCGACGATCCGGATGGTGCCATCGACACAGGAGATCAGCGCTTCGGTACGGGAATCTGCATCGATATCCACCAGCAGTCCAGCCACCGGCATGGAATCGAGTTGCATCTGCGAATGAACCGTCCACGTCGAGGCTTCGCCGCTACTTCCACTTCTCAGCAGACGGAGATCGCCGGAACTCCCCACCACCAGCATCTCGAGGCCACTGTAGGGAAGGAACTCCCCCAGTTCGGCCAGCAGCACCGGGTCGGTTCCGCCAGCGATCAGCGATTCCCGGGGACCCAGGCCGCCAGTGGCATGACCGAGCCGCGCCCTGAATCGAGCCACATATGGATTGAGGAATCGGGGTTCATCCTCCTCCGGTTGAATCTCCGAGAGGAGATCGTTGGAGAAGACCACTTGCAGCCATTCTCCCGGATGTAACTGGGGGGTATTCCCTGGAATCAACAGTTGAAGGGAATCGGCGACTCCCGAGTGTTGACCAGGATGGGCCAGCTGAATATCTCTCCAACCGGTTCTCGTGCCCTGCAGGGTGACCGACTGCGCAGCGCTGGAAGTCTGATAGGGAAGATCGAAATTGGCGGTCACCGAAGGACGAAGAGGAATCGACTGTGCTCCGGTCAACGGACTCAACTGGTACAGGCTGAATTCATCGTCGTCCGCTTCGAAATCTCCCGACGAAGCTCCTGCACCTTCAGTCGTGAACTGAATGGTGATCGCTTCGATGGGGATATTGACCGCAGTCTTGACCCCATCCGTGATGGTGACGGTGATCGTTTCTCCCTGATCAAAGGGCGCATCCGGGGTCAGGGTCAGAACTCTCTGGTCTGTATCCAGCGCCCCGATGGATGTGTGGGCTCCCGAGAGAGAACCCTGGATACTCCAATTGCTGGAGTCCGTGGCAGACCCTGGATCCATCGAAGTGGTAAATGCCACCTCGATCGTCGAGCTCACGGGAACATTGGATGCTCCATGGGCAGGAGTCGTGTACGGCACCGAGGGGGGATTGGTGCAACCGACCAGCGCCAGCAGTAAGCCAAGCACGGTCAACATCGATTGTGTTTTCAGGGCGATCTTCATCGATCGGCCTCCGTCGTCATTCTCGGAAATCAGCTATCGCTGACTCCAGTGGTTCTCTGGTTTCAACAGTGAAACCAGCTTCAGACGACCAGGCAAGCACGGCTATACAGACCGTCTCGACGGGTCGTCGACGATGGAGCTTTCGGAAGGATTTTCAGGCCAGACCCGGCGGTTGCGTGATCCCCGAGGCTAACTCCATCGTATCGGGAACTCCTCGGCAGTCAATCCCGTGCACTTCTCCCAACGGCCTCTTCCGGACATCCTTACCGCCCCTACACACAAAAAATGGTCCGATGCGGCGAACCGCATCGGACCTTCCCGTGTGTCCTGGAGCAATTTCGCTCTTAGGGGCAGTTTGAGGCGGATTCGCAGTCCGCTCCTTCTTCGGTACCGCACTCCGGGAATGGAGCGCTGGGTATCGGGCCGCTGAGCAGCCGGTAGCTGATCACAAAGATCGCATCCGCAGTGTCGACGAGGTCGTCGGAGTTGGCGTCACAAGCCTCAACACAAGTGCCGGCTGGTCCGCCCTGGAACATCTCGTTGAGGATCCAGATTCCGTCAGCAATATTCACGGACTGATCTCCGTTGCAGTTACCACGGACGAATGGCAGGTCAGGCGGAGCGTAGGAGGGGCTCAGAGTCACCGAACCGTCAGTCAAAGACGGATCGACACTTCCTCCACCCACGACCACAATGTTCACAACCGGGGGGGATCCAAGCGCATTGGACCAAGCCAATGCAGTTGTCGTGTCCGTATCGAGTCCTGCAAGTGCAGAAGCGACGGTGCTGTATTCGACGTTCAGAACAGGTGTAGCGGTCTCGAAGGTCAAAGTCTGTGCACCAACGAAACTGTAAACCACTCCAATGGTCCATCCGCCGTCATAGGCGTTCCCTTCCGCGAAGTCCGGATCGATTCCAGTATCAAGGTTCCAGGCGACCGAGTTGGCGGTCAACAAGGAGGAATCATGCGCCATTCCCATAGAGACTCCTTGGGTCTCGCTGGGGAAACCGGAGTTATCCGGATTCTCTTGAATGGTCGGAGTAATCGTGAAGGTAGCCTCTCCACTGAGTCCATCGTACGAGATGGCATGGTCGGCGACTGCGAAGTCGAAGGGAGGTGGTCCTGCAACCAGCTCGATGGTTCCGGAGCTGGTCGTGGGAAGAATTGATTGTCCACCAACCACCACGAGGATCTCAACTGCTGGGTTTCCGAGAGTGTTGCAGAAGTCAACGCTCGTGGAAGAACCGGCTGCGCCGAGTAACTCGTAGGAAGCGACATTCAACTCGTTACCTGTAGTACCTGTCGGCAATGTTGCACAACCGGTGAAACAGATCACGACTCCAACGGTGAAGCCCTGGTCAGCAACCACGTTGACCTGATTGAAGTCTGGATCATCTCCATTCTTCACGGTCGCAGTAGTGGCTCCGTCGATGACGGCAGTCAGGCTGAGTGCCAGACCGTCATGACAGACTCCGAAGGACCAACCCTGGATATCGTCTCCATTGTTGTCTAGCAAGACCTGCAGATCGGCGCTGGAGCCTGGTGCTCCTGCTGCGCTGCTCAGCGACAGATCGTATTGCGCGAATGCCGGGGCCCCGAGCAGGAGCGCTAAGGCAAGGGTGAAAGCGATTTTTGTAGTTTTCATTTTCATACTCACTTCCTGAAGGAAGTCCTTAATCTTTGGGTTCCTGATTCGGGATTAGTTACAAGAGGCCGGCAAAGCACAATCGAGGTCGTCCTCAGTGGGGTCGGCACCCGGCGTGTAAGCGCCTGGCGCTGGTGTCGGAGGCCCGAACTTGAACAAGAAATTGAGCAGGAAGACTGAGTCCGCAAGGTTAATCACGGAGTCGTCATTGGCGTCACAGGCGTCGAGGCATCCAACCGCGTAGCCCTGGAACTGACTGGCGATCACGGTGGCGGCATCCGCCAGGTCGACCTTGGTATCAGTGTTGCAGTCACCACGCTGGAAGGCGGGAACCGGAATGATCTCGTAGGTCGCACCGTAGCGCTCGAAGGACTGGACCGATTGGTACTCGATAACAACCAGGTTGTTGATCGGGACCATGCCGTTACCGTTGATTCCGTCGCAAAAATCGATGGAGAAGGAATCACCACAGGTGGCTCCAGCGTCAACTTCAGCCTGCACACATGCGATCATCAGCGGCTCATTCGTTGAAGGAAGCTGCTGGTTCTCGAAGGGTGGAAGAGCGTCCATCAGGATACCGGCGACCAACTCACGGCCATCGCCGTCATTGTCGTCATTGTCGATCTGGTAGTTGACGAATTCAGCACCCAGCTCGTCAGCGATGGAACCTTCGATGGTGAAAGTACCGTCGATCAGAAGAAGGTCGTCGTAGCAGACGGCCATCTGAATACCCTGAATGTTGTCGTTAGGGTCACTGTAGAAGAAGCAAAACTCGATCTCCTGACCGGGGAAGCCCAGGCCACCATTGGTGCCGGTCTCCGGGAAGTCACGCTGACCGATGTAGAACGCCGTATCGTTGACTGGAATGATGATATCCCGCAACGTCAAGGTTCCGTCCTCGAGAGCGGGACTGATCGACAGTCCTGCGACGACGATCACGTTATCGAGAGCAGGGCTGCCCAGCTGGCTATTGACCAGTTCGATGGCGGTCGTGATGGGCGGATCAGGGTTTTCGATGACCTGATTGGACGAGTAAGTGAAACTGGCGATGTGGTTGTCAGCACCGGTTGCGATGCTCTGACCCTCAAACGGGCTCTCGAAATCAAGCACCACTCCCAGAGTTCCTCCGTTGGAGTACAACTCCGGAACGACCAGTTCAGCACCTGCAGCGAGAGTCTCTGCACCCAGCGTGATCCCCTGAAGGGACACGACAGCCGAGTCATGAGCCACCGCCAGGACGTATCCCTGGACAGCTCCGCTGGAGTTTGAAAGAAGGACACGCGCAGCACCACTGGAATCGGAATCGAACTCAATCGACTCGAGACGCATGCTGTCGGGTGGAGGCGGAAGAAGCGTCATGGTGCCATTGTTGAGCCCGAGGCCATTGGCGGCACCAATGCTTTGCCCATTCTGCACCAGCAGGTTGGACAAGGGCGGGTTGTTCAGAACACCGTCAGAGAACTCAACGGCACTCTGGGTGTCCGTGGTCACGATGGTCTGAGGGGTCAGTGTGAATGCTGCAATCTCCTGGCCCGACCCGGCAGGAATTTCCTGGCCGTCGAAAGGCGCACTGGCATCCACAACGACTCCGAGAGTGAATCCACCGGGAAGAGTTTCCGGCACGACTAACTCTGCAGAAGCTGCAGTCGTCGCAGATCCTGCGACGATATCGGTTACCGACAACAGTCCGTTGTCGAAGGTTATGGCAAGAACAAATCCCTCAACCGATACATCAGCGTCCATCAGAACGCTTAATGACTCGGATGCGAGTCCTGCCGATTGACCATCGGTGATGGTCAGTGAATTTTGAGCGAAGGTATGTGTGCCGATCGCGGCTAAAAGTACCGCGAGAAGTGCGCTGCGAAGGCGCATAAGACTCCGGTTCATCACTTTCTCTCCTCGTCTCCAGGGGAC
>CAVOEM010000131.1:0-7772 GCA_963694575.1 Planctomycetes bacterium UBA1146
CGTAAACCTCAGGGCCAGGGGGGTCAATTGCTATCTTCGCGGCAGCGATTTGGATGCGCATGATTGCGGTCTGTGTTCTTGCCGATATCTTCAACCAGGTAACCATTAAATGCACTGGAGGAGACGATGAAGGCACTTCGGAGACAGGCCCGGGAGGCGAGAGCTGTTGCGCTGGAGGAGATCGATGAACCGACTCCTGGTCCAGGTCAGGTGCTCCTCGAGGTGCGTCATTGCGGAGTCTGTGGCAGCGATCTGCACGTCTATCTCAACCACAAGGGATACGAGTCGGTGTTACCCCAGGTGACGTTGGGGCACGAGTGGGCGGGAGTGGTCGTCGGCTGGGGAGATGGTGTTCAGCGCTGGGAGAAGGGGCAGACCGCCACGATGATCGCACTTCAGGGATGCCTGGAGAGCAGTTGCCGTTATTGCTCGACCGGGCTGACCCAACTATGTCGCGGCAGGCGAGTGCAAGGATTGCACCTCGATGGAGGCATGGCCGAAAAGGTGGTCGTCGATGACCACTACCTGTTGCCGTTACCGGATGGCCTCGGCACCATCGCCGCCTCACTGACGGAGCCACTCTCGGTGGCGGACCATTGCATTCATGACTGCTCGGAGATCGAGTCGGGCGATCGAGTGGTGGTCTGTGGTCCAGGGGTCATCGGAATCCTTTGCGCCCTGATGGCGAGGCAACGGGGTGCAGAGGTGGTGATCTCGGGACTGGATGCCGATGAACCGGTGAGACTGGCCATCGCCAGGAAGATCGGATTCGAGACGCTGACGGTAGGGGGGCAACATCCTTCCCTGACCGATCAACTCGAGGGTCAGGAGGTCGATGTGATCGTCGATGCTTCGGGGTCTTCTCGGGTGCTGGAAGAGGCGACTGGAATCGTTCGACCAGATGGCACCATCTGCGTCGTTGCCCTCTACCCACAAGAGGTGACGATCGATTTCAATGTGCTGGTTCGCAACCAGATCGACATCCGGACCTGTTATGCCTCTGCCAAGCCAAATTATCAGCGAGCCATCGATGCCCTGCATGCCGGTGAGATCCCGGTCGATGAACTGGTTCGCTCGTACCCGCTAGATGCCGGGGTCGAAGCATTCGAGGAAGCGGAACGTCAGGAAGTGCTCAAGCCGATCCTCGAATGCTCCGTTCAGAGTTGATGGCTGAGGCGATCACTCCATCCGACTGGCTTCTTCGAGTGGAATCGCTGCTTCTCATGTGTTCTCATCCGCTGGCGAGGGGGGTGGGGCTGTCTGCCTCTTCTCTCTGTCGATGATCGAATCCGTGGGTTCATCGAACCCGGTTTGGTCGCCCGTGGAATAGTGTCCGGACGGAGTGGAACCAGTGATTCGTCAATCTTTCTATATCTTGCTGGGACTTTTACTGCTGAGCGGCTGCGGCGGCGGTGGTGGATCCTCCAGCCCGCAAGCTCCCTGTGATCTGATCTACTCGATCGTGTTTCTCACGGTCGAGGAAGGGGAACTGCTGATTCCACTCACTCCTACGGTCGGTTGCGGTACTGTCGACGACTGGAGCGTGACGCCGATTCTCCCGGGTGGTCTGACCATCTCGCAGGTCGATGGCACCATCTCTGGAACTCCGACGACAGCGGGTACCGATGATGATCATGTGATCACGGCATCCAATAGCACTGGATCGACCGATTTTATCCTGAGAATCCTGATCAATCCCAATGCTCCCTGTGCGCTGACTTATCCGCTTGATTTCGTCATCGCGGAGCAGGGAACCGCCATCAATCCCCAGACTCCGACCGTGAGTTGTGGAGCGGTGGCACTGTGGAGCGTCCTTCCAGCCTTGCCCGCGGGTCTGACCATCTCGCAGATCGATGGCACCATCTCCGGGACTCCGACGACAGCGGGTACCGACGATGATTACATCGTCACCGCTTCCAATGTCACGGGAATGACTTCCTTCAGCATCCGGATCCAGGTCAATCCGCCGCCACCTTGCAATCTGGCCTATCCGCTGGATTTCGTGATGGTACCTGCCGGGGTTGCTCTCACAGCACAGGTACCGACAGTGAGTTGTGGACCAGTGGCGAACTGGCAGGTGACGCCACTGTTGCCAGATGGTTTGATGATCGATCTCACCGACGGCACTATTTCAGGAACCGCCACCACCGATGGGCACGATGAACTGCATTTCATCACCGCGTCCAACGCAGGGGGATCGACCTCCTTCAACTTGCGAATTCGTATCGATCCCATCTTCACCTACCAGACCTCTCCCACCACGGGCACCTATTCCACAAGCACCGGCGTGGGTAGCGTCAACCTTGTATTGACCCTGGTCGAGGACAGCAGTAATCCGACCTATCCGACCGACATCTCCGGATTCAATCTGGTTATTTCGCATGATGAGTTGTCGCTCACGGTGGCCATGATCGGTCCATCGGCGGTGATGCAGGCGCTCAACGGGGGGGCTGGTCCTACCTTCTGGTTCGCGGATACTCTAGGAGATGAAGTGGTGATCGGAACCATTTTATCCTTCACCAGTTTGGCAGTGATGCAATTCGATACGGAGAAGGAAGTGGCTCTGATCGATTACGATACGATTCCCGGGGTATTCATCGGTCAATCAGGGGCAGTCCCGGTCGATTTTATCTGGGTGGAGGATTCTCCGCTGACCACGACCGCCAACGACTTGTTGGTAGTGACCGACACCGCCCAGGGAATCGCTCCCCTGACAGTCGACGCAGAGGTATTGATCACTGCGTCCCCCTGAAACATCACTGGATGGTGCGATTACGCGGCCCGTGCTCATCTAGATATTGTTCCATCCGGGATCGAATCTCATCGTCGATGACGACACGGCCGTCAATTTCTCGTCGATGCAGGTACTCGATCACATCATGGACCGTGACCACTGCCATGCACGGCATCCCGAGATCTTCGGAGAGTTGATCGAGTGCTGCTCGATGATCGGTTCCTCGCTCTCTTCGATCGACCGAGATCATCAGTCCTGCCAACTTCACCTCCGCCGCAGAAAGTAACTTTGGCACCGTCTCTCGGATACTGGTTCCGGCAGTGGTGACATCCTCAACGATGAGCACGCGATCACCATCTGCTGGGATGGCGCCGACCAGCGAGCCACCCTCGCCATGATCCTTGGCTTCCTTGCGGTCGAAACAGAAACCGCGATCGATGCCGTGATCTCTGGCCAGGCAGGTGGAGATGGCGGTGGCCAGAGGTATTCCCTTGTAGGCGGGGCCAAAGATCACCTCGAACTCGTCGCCGATCTTCTCGACGATGGTTCGGGCATAGAAGGAGGCGAACTGATCGATTTGCGATCCGGTGCGAACCCTACCGGTATTGACGAAGTAGGGCGTCTTTCGACCACTCTTGGTGGTGAAGTCGCCAAAGGTGAGCACCTCGCAACGGACCAGGAAATCGATGAACTGTTGCTGGAATTGGTTCAGAGTACTCATCTCGACTGACTCCCTGCTGGAATAAGGCCTTCACGATAGAAGGGATGGTACGTGGTATCGTGCATGAGTGAACCAATTCTCATACGATCTGCAGCAGAAGCGGAACCGGTGTCGATCGGGTCGCCACCTGGAACCGTCCAGCTTCGTTAAAGTCGATAATCGTTGCGTTCGGAAGCCTCTGTGGACAGGTATTCGACAAACTCGTACTCATTGCCGTCATCGTCGAAGAAGTAAATACGCTTGCGATGAGGATGGTCCATGTCATTCATCCCCTCCTTGTAACCAGAAGAGCGCAGCCTTTCGGCCACTGCGTCGAGGTCATCGACGACAAATCCGATGTGGTTCATTCCCGGATGGATGTAGGGCTGATGGGGTCCTGGCCCCTGTGCTCCACGATCCTCGATGGCCAGGTAACTGTGTTCGGTGCCGATATGGACCCAGCGTCGGCACTTTTCGCCGGTTCCGCCGCCTCTCACCTCGAGTTGTGGCATTGCCGTCTGCAGAAAACTGACCGCCTTGTCGACATCGAGGACCGTGATATTGAGATGTTCGAGGTAGGGAGTGCCCATCTGTCTTCCTTTACTCGGAGTCCTTTTGCTGGGGAATTTCCACGCTCACCTCGGCGCTGAATATCCCGATCGGATCTCCTCGTTCTCGCATCGTCCGGGAGATGGTTGCGATGTTTCGCTCCAGGATACATTCGTAAATTGGGCGCCCGTCTTTCTCGATCGATACCGATTCTTCGAGGTTCAGCATCGAGTCATCGAAGCGCATGGTGAGTTTCGTGACGCCTTGGGCCTCCAGGATGTTGACCTTCTGTCCATCCATCTCGACCACCACTCGGCTTCGTGGTTTCGCCTCTGAAACCTTGAGCCAGTAGAACCGATCGTGGGTGACATCGTCTTGCTGCCACACCAGTTTCTTGGGGCGTAGATTGCGGGTGTGTCCGGCCATCCAGGGGATGGCAGCGGCATCCTCGCGATCCATCCAGTGACCCTTGTCGGGATAAATCTCGACCCAGTGCGGATATCCTCCGGGGTCGGCGCTGGCCAGCTCTGCCAGTTTTTTCTGCCAGATCACCGCCTGCCCGTTGCGGTTGTAGGGTTCGTCCTTGCCACCCATGTGCAAGGTGAAGGGCGTGTTTCTGAGACTCTCCGGACGCGCATCATTGGGATGCCCGGCCATCATGGCGACGGCAGCCCAACGGTCAGCCATTCTCGGGCCAATCTGGTAGACCCCGTCGCCTCCGGCGGAGTACCCGAGAATGTAGACTCGATTGGGATCGACCTGTTCGAAGACGATCAGGTTCTCGATCAATCGATCGAAGAACTGATCGACATGAGGTTGGTGCCACAGATTCCAGCTGTTGGTGGGGGCCCTGGGAGCCAGGTAGATCCCCTCCTCAGGTCTGTACAATCTTTTCTGGTTCTCCCACTGGCCATCATTGACCTCTGCAGGCGCGCCGCCACCTCCGTGCAATGAGATCCACAGGCTACGACCGGTCGCAGAAGGTGTGCCCAGGCTGTGATACCAGAACGGCATCTTCAGGTCTCCGATGGTCAGTTCGCGCTTTTCCATCTCGCCCGCTCTCCGGGAGGCGATGAGAGTGGAATGGGCTTGCCAGATGAGACTGGCTGCGGCATCGGCATCGTCACGGGTGAGCGGGACGGAGGCGATGGGGAGTGAATCGAGATCGGTTTGGGCACCGCAGATGGCGAGTACCGCCGCCAGCGATTCGATCGCTTCTGCCGATGCCGCAGCAGCGGTTCTCGGTTTCAACTCGATGGAGACCAGTTGTTCTGCTTCCTCGACGCGGATCGAGACGACTCGACCAGATGAGCCCTCACCGGCGACGACGATCACCTTTTCGCCGGCAACCAGTTGTGCGGAAACATGATCGTTGGCGTCGAAACTCTCGTCACGGCTCTCTCCCTCGAACAGTACCTCTGCGGCAGCTCCCAGCACCTGGATCGGTGCCTGGCATCGATTTCCTGAATTGCCATCGAGGAGACGAAAGCGAACCAAATTCTTGCCTTCAGCAGCAGGTTCAGAGGCGCGGGTGTATCGGTCGGTGACATCGCTGGCGCGGACGGCGGTGTTTTCGGGAGCCCAGACCATCGGGAAGGAGATGGGAGAAGATCGCCAGGTCACGGCGTAGATGCCATTTCGAGGATCTTCGCGCGATGCCTTGGATGCTCTGCCGGTGAACCAGGCACGATTGAGGTCTTCCCCTGTCGGTTCAGCAGCACCGGTGAAGTGCCAGCCGTCATCCCAGATCTCTACCCAGGAGTGATTGCCCGATCCATCGGACCAGAGCGGGGTGCCGACAAAGCGAGCCGGGACACCTACCGAGCGACAGGCATCGATCAGCAATATGGAGAGTCCGGTGCAAGAGGCGAGTCCCGATTCCATCGATTCGTAGGGACTTTGATCTGCCTTGGGACGCTTCGTCGAGTACTTCACACCCACGATCTCGAAGATCTTCTGGTTCAAAGTTGCGGCCGCCTCGGACGGCGACAGCGATTCGGCCACCAGCGGCAGGAATCGTTCTCGGAAGTCAGCTCTCCAGCGGTCGCGGCGCTCGTTGATGGTGGCGTAGGGAAGCACCGCGTCGAGGAAGATCTCATCCGGGATGGCTTGCTTCCAGCGGGTGTATTGGCGCGCCTCCAGTGCCAATCGGGCATTTTCCAGTAGGTAATCGCTATCGAGTGAGGTGAGGTCTGTCAGCGGCATCTGTTGCACCAGCCAGCGCATCGCTTTCCTCTGCTCAGCAGATCCACTCGCCAGTGCGCGTTCGATCTGAGGACGATTTTTCCCCGCCTGCGACAATCGCTGTTCGGAAACCAGTGGGTCCGCACTGGCACCACGACGCTGTGCTAGTAACCAGTTCCACAGTTGGTCGCCAGAATAGGCTTGTCGCCACGAATCGTGGCCGACCCCGGGATAGGAGGTGTGTTTGACCCGTTCGCCGCCAGCGGCCAGGATTGCGGCGACCATCTGTAGAGATTTTTGTTCCGGAACCACTCTGTCCGCGGAGCCGTGAAAGTTCCAGACTGGAATTCCGACGAGGCTGTCTGCGGTTTCCGGATCTCCGCCGCCGCAGACCGGGGCAATCGCTGCGAAGCGTTCAGGAGTGGCGGCAGCCAGTCCCCAGGAACCATACCCACCCATGCTGAGACCGGTCACCACGATGCGATCGGAATCGATGGCATGGGTTCGCTCGATCTGATCGATCAGTGCCGAAAGGACATCGAGGTCCCACCACTGCCCCTTCGGGCACTGAGGAGAAACGACGATGAAGGGGAAATCGGGGCGCTCTGGCAGGAAGCGGGGTGGACCCCACTGCTTGACCTTGTCGAGATCTTCACCGCGTTCTCCTGCACCGTGAAGAAACAGCATCAATGGCAGCGGTTTGCCCTTCTCGAAAAAGGAAGGGAGGAACAACTGATAACGCACCGTCTCCTGTTGCTTCTCGCCATCTTTCTCGAAGTGGAGGACTTGCCACTGCGGAACCTGTTTGCCAGCCTCGGGATCGGGTGGATCGAGGGGAACGAACCAGGAAAGGGTCATCATCGGGAGTAGCAGTGCCGTTAGCATGGCATCTCCTCCGGTAAGGGAACAGGATTCTGGATCGGTATCGACGCACTCCGATCATACGCAAGAATCCTCTCGAGAGGACCCAACAGTATGACCGAAGACAGGATGCTGAGTGGCAGATCGGATCAGTCGATGTAGCCGCTTTGATTGCGCAGAACCACGATCTCGAACTCTCCATCGAAGTGGCGCAAGAAGCCGGTGACCGATAGGGCCTGGCCGATATTGACTCCGATGGGCCAGGTCACCAGATCGGTCAAGAAATCGGCTCCTGAAAAGAGCGGGTCGATCACATTGACCGGCAAGAAGACATTGATCGAACCGGTGCCGTCATCGATTCGGCAGCGGTATCCACCGCTCACCGATGTCCAGCCGTTGGAGCCGACATTTCCACCCACCGGGGGAACCTGCAAGAACCCTGCTGTGCTGACGATTCGACCCAGATCGGCGGCAGCGATGCTCCCGGTCAGATAAGAAACCGAGGGAGGAAAACTCAGGGGTGCAGAGACCAGCCTGACACCACCCGGGTCGGCAACCATCACCTGGTCTCCACCCGTGGTATCGACCAGGTCTCCCTCAACATGAACAATAACGGGGGGGTAGAGACCAATCGAATTGAGGAAGCCGATGTAGCCCAGATCTGCAGTGGTCATCGGATTGCCTTCGTAATCTTTCACCTCGAAGGTGGACGACGTGATGCTGACGAAGATGCCCTGACCATTT
>CAVOEM010000132.1:0-7675 GCA_963694575.1 Planctomycetes bacterium UBA1146
GTTCCTGGGCGTGGTACTCGCCAGCCACAAGCGACCATTCCGTGATCTGTCACGGTGGTGGCGATGGGGTCGAGTTCACCAGGAGTGGCGGCCAGGACCGGTGGGGTGATCAGTTCTTCTCCGGCGTCGATCGAGGCGAGTGATTCCTTCATCCGCTGGATGATGGGTGCTGGATCGTAGGGTCCTACGATGGCGATGCGAACCGTTCCCGGATGGTAGGTTCGAGCGAGAAAACTGCCGATCTTCTGGGCGCTGATCTGATCGAGTTGATCGAGTCCTCTTGCGCCGGAGGCGAGTGGATCGAGTGAATCGAGGATCAATCGGCTCAACCGATCGGCGTCCCCTTCGGTTCCGCTTCGCTCGAGCGACCGGATCTGGTCGCGACATCGTTGGAGCCTGGTTTCATCGACTTGCTGGGTGGCGAAGGTCTCGACGATGGCCTCGATGCTTTGCGACAGTTGTGCAGGGGCGACCTTTTCGATGATCCAGGTCTGATGACTGCCCGCCTGGACTTCTGCTGGATGTCCGGCGGCCGATTTCCCGCTCATGGTCAGGTACTGGGATGCCAGGTACTGGGCAGCCAGATGGGTTCTTCCCGACAGGCCGACAGGATCATGATCGGCGCCCACTTTCCAAGCGGTGATGATGGAGACTTCTTGCGAAGCGGCGGGCAATCGTGAAGGAAGCGGTAACAGCCCCACTTCCATTCCATTTTCGAGGGGGTACCACACCTGTCGAAGTCGATCGCCGGCAGGTTGCGGTGGATCGTCGGAGGCGATCGGGGTGGTGCCCGTCATCGATGGCGCCAGCAGCATCAGGCTCAGCACGATGGTGATCATTGAATCGGTTTCCTCTCCGGAGCATCATCTATAAGGAAAGATGGCATTCAGATCCACCCATCGATACGCATCTCTTCGACCCCTCCATCATCCCACGGTTGACCAAGAATCGTCACGATCGGTGCGCTTCGTCGGTGACGAGGGAGCAGGGTGAGGAGGGCAGGATCTCCAGTACCCAGTGTATCGGATGGCCTACAGGATTCGATTCGACTCTTCTGCGGGAGTGGATCAGAGGCTCGTGGCAGAGTCTTGCCAGTAGCAGCAATCGGCCAATACGAGGCTGTTCTTGCCAATTCATCTCTTCTCGCCACGGTTTTCCATGGGTCTCAAGAAGCGCCACCGACGTCGGGTCGGCTTGCCGGATCCGCTTCTCGCCACTCTCCATCCGCAAGACGGTCGATACCTCAATCATCCTGCTGTCGACGAAGAATCGTGATGATCGGCGCACTGCGTCGGTGGCGGGGGAGGAGGGTGCGGACAGCGGGATCATTGCTGCGCAGGATCATCAACGCCTGCTGAACCGATGTGACCTTCGATCCCGTGACGGTCGCCGAGGAATTGCCACGCAGCCGGGTATCGAGGCGCCTTGCGAGAAGCCGAAGCAAAGCGATAGAAGCGGGCTCTCCTCGATGGATCGGCTCGTTCCACACTGCGACACGAGGTTCGAGTGGTCGCACTGCAGAGATGGGACTCGCCGTATCCGCGATCCAGCCGGCCACGATTCTTTCCGGTTCTGCGGAGAGATCTTCGATCCCGATGGTCGGAGGAGCAACGATGGATCGACACGGCCTGAGGAAATCCGCTCGCTGGATCGCTACCGGCCTGGAGAGGATCGGGCGGGAGAGGATCGGCCTGGAAAAGATCGGGCGGGAGTGCAGGTGGCTCTGGATCTCCCTGCGGAGTGCAGTTCGGACCGCTGCATTGTTCAGATTTTCAGCGCATTCAAACACTACCACGGTAGATCGGCCATCAATGTGTTCCTTACGCCACTGATCGACGATGTCTGTTCGAAGTAGTGCTGCTCTTCGCGGACAACCGCTTCGGCGTGTCGCTCGAGCAAGTGGATCGATCGCTTCCACCATCCGGTGCAGGATTCTCTGATGAGGGCGACAGCAACATCGAGAGATGCATGCGCACGGGTTGTTCTTGTCGACCGAGAGTTCACCCAGTTGATCGATGGCACGACGCGTCTCGATCGGTGCTGGTGTGCCGCAAAGCAGTCTATTCAGCCGATCGAGCAGCCGGGGCAGGTCGGAGTCGAGATGGTGAATCCAGATGACTCCATCGTTGGAGCCGATTTCTGGCCATGCGTGGATACTCCCGAGATGAGGATCTGAATCGGCGAGAAGATGGCAGCTGGCCAGTAGTGCGGCGCGAGCGGCAGATCCACCGTACTCGGTGTCGAAACGCACACCGCATCGAGCCGCCAGAATCGAGGTGCAGTTTCGTGAAGAAGCCTGGCGCAGGCGAAACTGTGGCCCCAACGGATCTTCATGGTCGAGTGCACTGTCGATCGACGGGGCCATCATGGGGTCGCCAAGATGAGTTTTTTCGGCGTTCGGTTCTGATCTCGAGGCAGCCGAACTGGACCGGGCGGAGATCTCTGGATCGGGGGAGATCAGCAGTACCAGTGCCATCGACCCGATCTGAAACCAGAAACAGGGTGGTCGAGAAGGGCTCTTTCCGGTTCGCATCTGGACTCCTCTTCCCTTCGCTTGCAGCGTGAAAGAGCGGAGTATCCCGACGGGAACCACAATGCCATCTCCCAGGGTGGACCACCGACCGCCTTCGGTCGCCTCGTTGACTCCCTGTCTCCTCTCGTTGACGATCATTCCGTGGCCCTTCGGCCGCCGGGAGGAGTGAAGTTGTTTTCGAGAAAGCCCAATTATCTGCAGATGACGCTGGTGCTGTTGCTCTCTGGCTCTGGCCAGGTGCATTCCCAGGATGAAGGATACGAATCGGCAATTCGTGCCGTGCGAGACGGTGCGTGCCTGCAATGCCATCAGGCCGAGGGGGAATGGTCCAACTGGTTACGGTCGGTTGCTCCACCGCTGCTCGATGGGGCTGGATTGCGACTTCGTCCCGATTGGCTGATCGACTGGATCTCCGATCCTGCGACGGATGAGCCAGGCACCCGTATGCCGCATGCTCTGGCCGCGGTACCCGGGGATCAACGACGCGAGGTGGCGACCGACATCACGCATTTCCTCATCGCGCGAGATCGCGGACCGGGTGACTGGAGTCCGGTACAGTTCAACGGTGCCGATGTGGATGTCGGAAAACGATTATTTGACACCATCGGATGTGCCGCCTGTCACGACGGGTCGGCGCTGTCGGCACGGATGGCCCGTAGAACTACCAAGAACGCTCTGACCAAGGAATTGCAACAATCCCATGCCATCCATCGGTCCGGCAGAATGCCGCAGATCGTCATGGAGACGACCGAGGCTGCCGCCATCGCCACGTACCTGATACGCGATCAGGCCACCGATACCAACGGAGATCCCTTCATCGATGTGATTCCAGGCCTGCGCTACGAGTCCTATCTGGGGACCTTCGAGAATTGCGAAAAGATCATCGATGGAGAGCTGGTCGCCAGTGGTTACGCCGAAAAGATTTCGGTCGACCCGAAGCCGAGACAGGACAACTTCGGTATCCGTTTTGTCGGCGAGTTCCTGGTATCTCAAGCGGGCCAGTATCAGTTCTCGCTGCGCAGCGATGACGGTTCAAAATTGTGGATCGACGGAGTTCTGGTGGTCGACAACGATGGTGTCCATGGGCCCACGACCAAGACCGGAAGTATGACACTGACCAGTGGCTGGCACGGTGTAGATGCGAGGGTTTTTGAGCACGGTGGTGGAGAATCTCTTTTCGTCCGCTGGTCGGGTCCCGGTATCGATGAAGAGCGCGAGTTCAGGCCTGCGGAATTACGAACCCGATCCAGTGTTGCATTGCCGGTGGAGCCTCCTTTTCGACTGGAACCGGGGCGTATCATCCGAGGGGGTCAGGCCTATTCGACATACGGCTGCAATGCTTGTCATGAGCCGAAGGCAGCCCCGATCCAGAAACATTGGAATCAACTCCGAGCAGAGCCTGTCGGGTGCCTCTCGACAGATCCTCCGATCGGAAGCCCTGCATACAACTTCGATAGCGAGATGACCAACAACTTGATTGCATTGATCGGCTCGGTCGAACACGAGATGGCACTCGAGCCTGGCGCTCATGCCGAGTTACTCATCGACGACGCTAGTTGTACCAGTTGTCACCAACGAAATGGCCGAGGTGGACCCGACGCCGAGAAGAACAAGACTTTTCTCGGCACCGCAGAACTGGGAGATGAAGGGCGTCTGCCGCCACTGTTGACCGGGGTGGGCACGAAGCTGAAGTACGATGTTCTGCACAAGACCATCGCCGAGGGGCTGAAAGTGCGGCCCTACGTGGTCAGCCGGATGCCCTCCTATCCTGCAGCGCTTGCAGAGGAAGTGACTCGCGCCATCTTCGCCGGCGATAACGAGCCTCCCGTCGCACCGTTGGTTCCAGCATTCAGCGTCGAGTCGCGCAAGGTAGGCCATCAACTCACCGGCACCGACGGGTTCAGGTGCATCGATTGCCACAAGTTTGCAGGACACGACTCCCTTGGCGAACCCGCCTATGATCTGGCGGTGATGGCGGCAAGGCTGCAACCGCGCTGGTTCCACGAGTACATGATCGATCCCCAATCGAAGCGCCCCGATACCCGCATGCCGACCTTCTGGTTCGATGACTTTACGGTGTATCCGGATCTTCTGGAGGGCGATACCGATGCCCAGGTCGATGCGCTCTGGACCTACCTCGCAGCGGGTTCAGCGGCTCCGTTCCCCAAGGGCTTGATCATCAACCACAGTGACTTTGATCTGCTACCCGCCGCCGAGGAACCGACGATGGTCGGTGTCTTCATGCGTGGTCTCAGTGGCAGGGTCGTTGCGGTGGGTTATCCCGATCGAATCAGCATCGCCTACGACATGGAAAATGTACGACTGGGCAAAGCGTGGCGAGGTGACTTCATCAACGTCAAGGGCACCTGGGTGGGGCGTGCAGGATCGCTGGAATCTCCTGCGGGGACCGATGTCATCGACTTTGCGCCCGGGCTGCCGGTCGCCATCATCGAGCAGAGAGATTCGAAGTGGCCCGATGATCCGGTTCGCGATCAGGGCTGGCGATATCGTGGCCATCGAAGAGATGCCGATCGCAAACCGATCTTCCGCATCTCCGGTCCCGGCGGGGTCGAGATGACCGAGGTGGTGGTGCCGCTGGTGGCTGCTGATGGAATTCATCTGCGAAGAATCTTCCGCTTCGAGGGGAAGACGATGCCGCGCAACCTGGCGATGCGGTTTGCCCGATCGAAACAGATTTCTCCTTCGGGGGATGATGCGTGGATCACCAAGGAGGGAATCACCCTCGCAGTGCGAGGACTGTCGGCCGCCGTGGTGGAAGTCGATGGCATGATGGAGTTGAGAGCATCGGTGACCCGAGCCGGGGCCGAGGTCGAAGTGGAGGTGAGGTGGTGATGATCACGCTACTACTGATGACACACATGATGACATCCAGTGGACCGCTGGCGACCGTCGACAGTGCTGTCGATTCAGCCATCCCAAAGGTCGCTCGAGAAGCGGACTATTACCAGGCGGTCAACATTCCGGTGCCCTCAGGGATCGTACTGGAGGTGGGCGGATTGGCAGTGGGGCCAGGACCCGGAGAGGTCTACGCCAGTACTCGCCGCGGCGATATCTGGAAGATCGAAGATGCCTACGGTCAGTCACCGCGCTTCACTCTCTTCAGCGATGGTTTGCAGGAACCTCTCGGCTTGCTATGGAAAGACGATTGGCTCCACTGCGTGCAACGCGGCGAGTTGAGTCGCCTGCGCGATGAAGATGGAGATGGACGAGCGGATGTCCTCGAGACTCTCTGTGATGACTGGACCATCAGTGGCAATTATCACGAGTACGCCTTCGGTCCGCGGCTCGACAAGGATGGCAACTTCTGGCTGACCCTCAACCGACCCTTCGGAGATGAGCCCTTTGGCAAGATGGACTGGCGTGGCTGGGCGATGCGCATCGGTGACGACGGCAAGATGGTTCCGATGGCCGGTGGTCTTCGTTCACCGGCAGGCCTCGAGATCGCTCCATGGGGCGATGTCTTCTACACCGACAACCAGGGCGAGTGGTGCGGCACCAACAAACTGTGCCACATCGAGGAAGGCGATTACTTCGGCCATACCTGGGGAGTGGAATCGGCGAAGTTACCCGGCAGTCGCATGGAGTACCCCGGCAAGACACCCGATGGGCTGACCTATGTCGAGGCAAAGAAGAAGATTCCCGATCTCAAGTTGCCGGCGATCTGGTTCCCCTACAACAAGATGGGAAAGAGTGCCGCAGGGATGGTGTGGGACACGACCGGCGGTGATTTTGGACCCTTCCAGGATCAACTGTTTGTCGCCGATCAACACCATGCTTCGGTGATGCGCGTCGATCTGGAGCAGGTCGATGGAGTGTGGCAAGGCGCAGCGATGCGTTTCCGCGAGGGTCTTTCCTGCGGCGCACTGCGACTCGCCTGGGGCGATGACAACGTGATGCTAATCGGTCAGACATCGCGCGGCTGGGGTTCGGTCGGCAAGAAATCAGAGGGACTCGAATACCTGCGCTGGACTGGCGAGATGCCGTGTGAGGTGCTGACCTGTCGCAGTACCAGCGACGGCTACAAGATCACCTTCACCCTGCCGATGGAGCGAAGCACCGTGGAAGATGTGAGCAGTTACAGCACAGAAAACTACACCTACAAGCTGCACAGCCCCTATGGAAGTCCGGAAGTGGATCGTGCCCAGGTCAAAGTCGACAGTGCGGTGGCTTCCGCCGATGGCAAGTCGGTGACGCTGAAACTGACGGGACCCGGTGCGATGCGCATCGGTTATGTCACCGAGATAATCCTCGATGGCGTGCGGTCCACTGGCGGAGAAGCACTACTGCACAAGGAGGTCTACGCGACCTTGAATGTGGTGCCGTAAAGATCGAGTCTAGTCCTCGTCTTCATCATCCTTGGCACCGATGGTGCCAAAGGGTGTGCCGATGGAGAAGGATGTGCGCTTCACTTCCCTTTCTCCACCTTCCTCGATGTGGGTCGAGGTGGTGATGGAGCAGCTCGACAGGGTGAAGAGCGCCAAGAATACCACAACGATGACACTTCGACGGCGTAGCTGATCGATGATCGACATGGAAGAACTCCCTTTCAAATGCCAGATGGATCGTATCGGTGCTCCATCAGGATAGCCCGCAACCGGTTCGATGCTCAACCGGATCACCGGATCGGTCAGTCGTGAATCCGCAAGAGATGGTTGTGGTTCCAGACGATCTGCCAGGGAAGGGCGCGCGGCCACGACAGATCCAGCTCGATGCCGTCGTGTGCCACATATCCGGAAACTGACTCTCGTGGCAGCGGAAAACGATCGATCGCCACTCATCTGGAGAGATTTAACAGCAATCCTTGGCAGTGAAGGTGCTGTGAGTCGTGCAGATGCTACATTCGTGATGTATATTCAACTGTTGGGATTGTATTTCAATATTTTCGTGTGCGAAGAGAGACGTCCGGATTCCACATCGGTATTTCCGCGACTGGATCGGCTGGGCTTCCCAGCCCACGCAGTGTGATGACTCCATCGCCGCCACTTCGGGAACTTATCTGGGAGGAAATCCATGACCACTTCTCACCACAGGTGGGGCATGCTGTGCATCATTATTGGCATCGTTTTCTCGGTGGGTTTTGTCGCGGCACAGGAACTCTCGTCGGGAACACCGATCCGCAGT
>CAVOEM010000133.1:0-7640 GCA_963694575.1 Planctomycetes bacterium UBA1146
GATGACGGATTGCGTTCGGGTGTGCTGGAACTGGAAGCATTGCGAGGGATCGAGATCTTTGCTCGATCGGAAGCCGCGGTTCGACAGCAGTACGGAGAGGCGTTGTCTCGCAGGGTACTGATCGCAAGAACCATCTCGGGTGTGATCTCGGATCAGATCAACGATCTGGTGGCGACCAGCAGTGCACGAATTGCCGAGCGAAACATCCAGAGTGTTGAGGATGTACGGGCGGCTCCCGATGACTTACTCGGATTCTCCGATGCGATGAGTGCCGAGAAGGCACAGCTTCAGACCTTCCTTCATGATCGTCTCTATCGGGATCCGCACTGTGTCAGGGTTTCTCAAAAGGCCAGGAATTTGTCCGTGAACCCGCACAATTGCCCAGAGAATTCCTCGAGCGATGCGCAGAGATTGGCAGGGAGCGGGCGGTGTGTGATTACATCGCAGGGATGACCGATCGCTACTGTGTGCAGGAGTACGAGCGATTGTTCAGCCCCCATCAAAATGACCCCGGACGATTGTCATGAGGAGAGCGCGAAATGGTCTCTGACTATCACGTCGTGCTGGTGGCCGCCGGTCAGGGCACCCGTCTCGGTCAGCCGATCAGAAAAGCAGCGGTGCCGCTGTCGGGGCGTCCGATGGCGATCCACTCGCTGGAGGCGGCGACCGCTCATCCATCCTGTCGCAGTGCGACGCTGGTGGTCCATCCGGGGGATTTGCAGGCGGCGAAAGACTGGCTCCAGCAGTTTGATTCAGCAGTTATACCGGTCGAAATCGTCGTGGGAGGCGACACTCGCAGGGCAAGTGTGCTGGCGGGACTGGCAGCAATATCCGCTGCTGGGGGAGATCTGGTGGCGATTCACGACGGCGCCCGACCGCTTCTTCACCCCGATGATCTGGCCCGAGTGCTGGATCGTGCGAGCCACTCCAGGGCGGCGCTGCTGGCCAGCCCGGTGACCGATACCCTGCACCGGCTGGACCGGCAGCAACGATGGCAACAAAGGGTCGATCGAGATCAGTTGTGGCAGGCGCAAACTCCCCAGGTATTCGAACTGGACTCGATCCGGCAGGCGCTCTCTGAATGCGCGGATGAGGGCACAGATGAGGTGGAGGCGGTGGCTTGTCGTGGCCTCGATGTTGAATTCGTTGAACCCCAGCACCCCAATCCGAAGATCACTACCGGCCACGATCTCGACGCGGCAGAGGCGCTTTTTCGACGCAGTGAGTGAGATCTCTCCTTTCCCGCCCCTCTCGGCCGGGAGATCAACATCCGAATATCTCTCACGAGCCTTTCGATGGCACCCTTGACCGGGCGGATCTGATTGCGCAGACTCCACCGATTGATCTGACCTGTGGAATGGTCGGGTGTCCAATTCGGATGCCGGATGCGAGGTCGGATTTCAAGGCAGCCTGACAGTATTCAGGTTGTTGTAATTCAGGTTGTCTTCATCCGGTGAAGGGGGGGAACACCCCATGAACAGAATTCACAGGCTTCCCAGCCTCGTTATTGCAGTGGTACTGGCGATCTCGGTCAGTAGTTCGGCATTTTCTCAGACCAGTTTAGGTGGCGATGTCAAACCGGGCCGTGCGCTTCGGTTGACCATCACCGGCGACATGACTCTCAGCCTGGTCGATCGCAGCGATTCATTCGGTCGCGCTGGACTCGCAGCGGCGGGAGGATCCGGTGACGATCCACTGCTCCTGGGAGGCAGTTGGCCGGGAGATCTGGCGGGAGGCTCCTTCTTCGATCCGCTCGTCAACATCGGGATCGTGGCGTCGATCTCCGAGGGGGTGACGGCGAAACTGAATCTTGAAACTCCCTTTGACATCGTCAGTAACGGTCGGGATGGCAATCTCCCATTGTCCATCGGCGAGGCCAAGGTGAGTTGGCAAGGTGCGATGGATGCCGCCCTCGATCTCGATTTCGGGGTGGTGGACTACGCCATCGACTTTTCGGGGAACCAGCAGCCGTTCCTGCTCGATCTGGGGAATGCGGAGTCTGCCTACGACAATGGTGGAGGGGACAGCGGTACGCCACAGTCTGCTTCCGCCGGTCGGGTCCGTTCTCTTCAGGCGGTCGGAGCAGTGGGTCATTATGATCTCGGCGAGAATACTCTCGATGTCCTGATGTTTGATCTGTCTCCGGTCGATAACGAATCCCTGTTCGGCCTGGTCTACGGGTTGCCGCTCGATACCGGTGACTATACCGGTGACATGGGAATCGTCCTGCTCAACTCGAAGAATGACGGAGGTAGTGATCTTCTGACCTTCGGAGGTGGTGGACACCTGTCGGGAGATGACGGTCTCAAATTCTACGGTGAGCTCTACTGGCAGTTCGGCGACTACAGCAGTTCGGTCAACCAGAACAGTGCCTACGGCTTGGTCGCGGGAGTGCATTACGACATTCCTGATGCGGATGAGAATGACGCTCCATGGGTCGATTTTTCCCTGTGGGATCTGTCGGGAGATGACAACGGTGCCAACTCCAGTAACTCGAACTTCGTCTCGTACGAGTTCAACAACGATTTGCTGGTACTCGAGGACGCCTACTACGGTCTCGATGTCGATACCAACTATCGTGCATTCAAGATCAAGGGCGGCATGAACCTGACTCCGGAATGGTCGGTGCAGGGGCTGTTTGCCTATGCGACCCTCAATGCCAACAGCAATGGTGCGGCCTCGAATGGGTCCTCCAGCAGCAAGTTGGGCGACGAGTTCGATGTCCGGGCGACCTACCGTGCGACCGACTACCTGACCTTCTACCTCAATGCCGGCACCCTGCAGAATGCCAAGGCACTGGGAGTCGGATCGGGGGTCGAGGTGATCTCGATCTCCTCCGAGGTTCGCTTCTAGTAGACTCTTTCACCGAGTACGGGCCCCCGGCGCTGGCCAGCGCTGGGGGCTCGTTCTCATCCGGTAACCGGAGAATTGAGATGCGCCGATTGGACCGTTGCCGTGGGGATTCGTGGCGGATCTCGATCCGGCGTAGGGGACGCGATACGATCCGGCTGCGAAAGTAGAGGGAATCTCGATGACGAATTCTTCAGATGAGTCCGCAGCAGTGGAGCAGATCCGGGTCGGGATCGGCACCGATCGACACCGCCTCGAGTCGGGGCGTCCGTTGATTCTCGCAGGAGTGGAGATCCCCTCTCCACATGGTCCGGTTGCGCATTCCGATGGAGATGTGATCTTACACGCTCTTTCCGATGCGATGCTGGGTGCCGCGGGTTCCGAGGATATCGGAACCCTCTTCGAAGACACGGATCCACGCTGGAAGGATTTGCCTTCCCGACGAATCGTCGAGGAAGTGTTGAGAACCATCGGCGAACTGGGATGGAAACCACACAACATCGATCTGGTCGTGCACCTGGAGAAGCCGAAGCTGGCCGAGCATCGCGAATCGATCCGGCAACAGCTGTCCGAGATGTTATCCATCGAGCCAGGAGCCATCGGAATGAAGGCGAAGACCGGTGAAGGGGTCGGGCCGGTCGGAGAGTCGCTGGTCATCGAAGCTCTGGCTGTGGTTCAACTGAAGAGTACGGAGGAATAATGGCACTTCGATTGTGGAATACTCTCGAGAACCGCCTGGTGGAGGTGGAGCCGGTCAAGGCCGGTGAGATCCGCATGTACAACTGCGGACCGACCGTCTACAGCGATCCCCACATCGGAAACTTCCGCTCGTTCCTGCTGGGAGATCTTCTGCGTCGGGCATTCGATCAGCGTGGATTCAAGACCACGCAGGTGATGAACATCACCGATGTAGGGCATCTCACCACCGATGACGTGGCGGATGCCAGTGGTGAGGACAAGCTGGAAAAGAAGGCCAAAGAGGAAGGGCTGGACCCCTTCGAGATCGCCCTCCGCTACGAGAAGATGTTTCACGAAAATGCTTCACAACTCCACCTGTTGAAGGCTCATGAGTATCCTCGAGCGACCGATCACATCCCGGAGATGATCCAGATGATCGAGCAATTGCTGGAACGAGGACACGCATATGCAGTCAAGGATGTAGGGGTCTACTTCCGTGTTCATTCCTTCGAGAAGTACGGCTGCCTCTCGGGCAACACTCTGGAAAACCTCGACTCCGGTTCGAGAATCGAGGTCGACGAACGTAAGGAATCCGCTCACGACTTTGCATTGTGGAAAATCGATGACAAGCATCTGATGAAATGGGACAGCCCATGGGGACGTGGGTTTCCGGGTTGGCACATCGAGTGCTCGGCGATGAGTTTGAAGTACCTGGGAGGTACCTTCGACATTCACACCGGTGGTGAAGACAATATCTTTCCTCATCACGAATGTGAGATTGCTCAATCGGTCGGCGCAGGTGTCGGAGAGTTTGCACGGATCTGGGTTCACGCCAGGCACCTACTGGTCGACGGTCAGAAGATGTCGAAGAGCAAGGGTAACTTCTACACCATCAACGATCTGGTCGAGCGTGGCTTCCGTGGCCACGAAATTCGCTACTCGTTGATCTGCAATCACTATCGTCAGCCGATGAACTTCACCATCGATGGGATGGACGGGGATACCAAGGCGGTCCAGCGTCTTCGAACCTTGAGAAAAAAACTGGAGGAAGCGTCAGTCGGGAGTACTGCGGATACCGAGGTCGACTCGCAACTGGAGGAGTCGAAGCGACAATTTGACGTATGTATCGACGACGACCTCAATCTCTCGGGAGCCCTGGGAGTGCTTCATGATCGGGTGAGAGCTCTCGGTAGGGATTTGCCCCAAGGCTCTGCGGCGCTGCTAGCCCTCGAATTCTTGCGCCACTGTGATCAGATCCTGGGGGTTATCTTCGTCGAAGACGAGGCGCCTGCAGTGCCCCTGACCGACAGTCAGCAGCAACTGATCGAGCGGCGAGAAACTGCTCGAGCCGAGCGGGAATGGTCGTTGGCAGACGAAATTCGAGATCAACTGCTGGCCGAGGGGATCGTCATCGAGGATGGACCGACCGGCACCACCTGGAGTCGCCAGCGCTGAATGGGATCGGCGGGACCCCACCTGCGAGTCGCTTTTCGAGGCGTTGTGGGGTGGCCAGGATCCCCTCAGAGACCTCATGAGGCCGGGGTGACGTTGCTGAGCACTCTGCGAGGACCGGTAATGATCCTTTCGGGGGGACGCGATCAGGAGTCGATCGACCGACAAACAGCCATGAGAGGCGCGCGGGCCTCGATTCCGAGGGACGCTTGCAGAGCGGCAGCAGGATGGCTATCCTTCCGGCCTTGTGCCCATCTGTGCTAGCGTAGCTCAGCGGTAGAGCTCCCGCTTTGTAAGCGGGTGGTCGTGGGTTCGACTCCCACCGCTAGCTTCTGCAAGTTCTTGTGCGGTAAGGGATTGCGGGAATCCAGGGTCGGGCCTGGAAAGTGCATCTGTGGATTCTGTGTGGGGGTGTGCCCGAGTGGTTAAAGGGACTTGGCTGTAAACCAAGTGCGTAAGCTACGTAGGTTCGAATCCTACCGCCCCCACTGTTCTTCCAGATCGAGAGAAGATCCACGGATTTGCTTGTAAGACGACCCGCAACCTTGTTTCCTATTGGACCTTCCATCATTGGAGAAGGATTCCCCAGATGGGGGATTCGCCCGAAGTGATCGGTGGCGAGAGTTCGAGTGCGAGAGATCCTGCTACGAGGGGGATCGCGATAGATGATGTTCTTGACGATTCAGTTCGCAGGAATGTCGAGAGGCCGCCGGATACTGGTGACTGGAAACAGGACTGACCAGGATTTCCATGATGCTTTGCGCGAAGTGGTCAACATTGGCTACCAAGAACATTGGCTACCAAGAACATTGGCTACCAAGAAGTTGAGATCGCGTTTGGCGGATCGAGAAACCGGTGGAACGAGTGTGAACGATTTGCGGGTGTAGCTTAGTGGTAAAGCCCCAGCCTTCCAAGCTGGTCATGTGGGTTCGATTCCCATCACCCGCTCCAGGAATCAGAACGGCACCGAGGTGTCGATGAAAAGAAATAGACGAGCTGCTGTAGCTCAGTGGTAGAGCACGTCCTTGGTAAGGACGAGGTCACGGGTTCAAGTCCCGTCAGCAGCTCCAGACAAATGGGCCCGCACACTGGTGTGGGATGAGATTAATAGTTCGCCGAACCCGAGTCGTGTCTGCGACGGGGGAGGCCATGGATGAGACCCGGGCAGTGGCCGTTGAATGACGGTCCAGACCACGGGCGGGGAGATTTCCAAGATGGCGAAGGAAACCTTCGTACGCGACAAGCCTCACGCCAATGTGGGGACAATTGGTCACGTGGACCACGGCAAGACGACTCTGACCGCTGCGATCACTGCTGTGCTTGCACAATCTGGCGGTGCAGTGGTAAAGGCGTTTGATCAGATCGATAATGCGCCTGAAGAGCGGGAGCGTGGGATCACCATCGCAACCGCCCATGTGGAGTACCAGACGGAAAACCGTCACTACGCCCATGTGGATTGCCCGGGACACGCTGACTATGTCAAGAACATGATCACCGGTGCGGCCCAGATGGACGGAGCGATTTTGGTCGTTTCCGCCGCAGATGGTCCGATGCCCCAGACTCGTGAGCACATCCTGCTCGCTCGTCAGGTCGGCGTGCCGAAGATCGTTGTGTTCATGAACAAGGCGGACATGGTCGATGACGAGGAACTCATCGAGTTGGTGGAGATGGAAATCCGCGAACTCCTCAGTGCGTATGAGTTCCCCGGAGACGACATTCCGATCATCAAGGGAAGCGCACTCAAGGCTCTGGAGGATCCAACTTCCGATGCCGCTGGTGCGATCACCGAGTTGTTGGCAGCCGTCGATGAGTACATCGATATTCCAGAACGCGACAACGCCAAGGACTTCCTGATGCCGGTGGAGGATGTGTTCTCCATTGCAGGTCGTGGAACCGTGGTGACTGGTCGTATCGAAACTGGAATTCTCAAGACCGGTGACGAAGTTGAAATCGTCGGGATCAAGGACACTCTTTTGACCACCTGCACTGGGGTCGAAATGTTCCAGAAGACTCTCGATGAGGGGCAAGCCGGCGACAACGTCGGTGCGCTGCTTCGTGGTACCAAGAAGGAAGAAGTGCACCGTGGACAGGTGTTGGCCAAGAAAGGCAGCATCACTCCGCACACCGAGTTCGAGGCAGAGGTCTACATCCTCTCCAAGGACGAAGGTGGTCGGCACTCTCCATTCTTCAACGGGTACCGTCCTCAGTTCTACTTCAGGACCACTGATGTGACTGGTAACACCGAGGTCGTCGGGGCAGACATGTGCATGCCTGGGGACAACGCAAAGATCAAGGTTGAGTTGATCACTCCGATCGCAATGCACGAGCAGCTGCGCTTCGCAATCCGTGAAGGCGGTAAAACCGTCGGAGCGGGAGTGGTGAGCAAGATCGTGAAGTAGACCTTCGGGTTTACGTTGGTTTTCGAGGGACGCCGAACCACCTCCGGGTGACCAGAGGTGGTGCGGCGTCCCTGATTAGAATTTGATGGAGTGCACTTTTGAGTGCGACGATTTGAGTTTCGATTTGACTTTGCGAGTGGTTTCGTCAGGAGGGCAGTAGCTCCAATTGGTAGAGCAGCGGATTCCAAATCCGCGGGTTGTGGGTTCGAGTCCCTCCTGCCCTGCCAACCTTGACTGACCAGCGAGAATGACCGGCCAGCG
>CAVOEM010000134.1:0-7628 GCA_963694575.1 Planctomycetes bacterium UBA1146
TCTGGAGAGACGCCCTCGGCGCAAAGATCGGAAATCGCGAGTCGATTCCATCGCAACAGGTAGAGGTTCTCTTTCTCGAAACCGGGGAAACCCGCACCGAGTTGATGGAACCTACCTCATCGGATGGCGCCGTTTCTCGCTTCATCGAGAAACGTGGAGAAGGTCTTCATCACATCGCGTACCGAGTCGAGGATCTATCCGCCACCATGAAGAAACTCGAATCTGCCGGATCAAAACTGATCTACTCTGAACCACGTCCTGGAAGCCACTCGACCCTCATCAACTTCATCCACCCCACCTCCACCGGAGGAATCCTGATCGAACTGGTGGAGTACACCACCGGGAGTCATACCTCGCACCCCGAAGAGGAGCGAAACACTTGAAGGAAAAGAATCGAAGCGAAACGAGACGCCGCATTGAAGCCGCCCGCGCAGGTGGTGGAGAAGCACGTATCGATCGCCAGCACAGCGCAGGTAAGTTGACCGCACGTGAGCGGATCGAAGTCCTTCTAGACGAAGGTACCTTTCAGGAGATGGACGCGCTCGTCACACATCGATGTAGCGATTTCGGAATGGCTGATCGGAAGGTGCCCGGCGATGGCGTAGTGACAGGCTGGGGTGAAGTCGATGGTCGAAGAATCTTCCTCTACAGCCAGGACTTTACCGTCGAAGGAGGAAGTCTCTCTGCAACCAATGCAGCAAAGATCTGCAAGGTGATGGAGATGGCACTCAAGGTGGGCGCACCGATGATCGGGCTCAATGACTCCGGTGGTGCGCGGATTCAGGAGGGAGTCGCTAGCCTCGGCGGATACGCCGATATCTTCCTCAGGAATACCCTCGCATCCGGAGTGATCCCTCAACTGAGCGGCATCCTCGGACCGTGTGCCGGTGGTGCCGTTTATTCACCCGCTTTGACCGACTTCGTCTTCATGGTCGATGGCACCAGTTACATGTTTGTCACCGGGCCCAATGTGGTCAAAACGGTGACTCATGAGGAGGTCACTCAGGAGCAGCTGGGAGGTGCCTCCACTCACGCTACGAAGAGTGGAGTCTCTCACTTCCGCTGTCGCGATGATCGGCACTGCCTCGAAGAGATTCGAAACATTCTTTCGTACTTGCCATCCAACAATCTCGAGAGTCCTCCTGAACGTGAGTGTACCGATCCCATCGATCGTGCCGATCCAGAGTTGGCAACCATCATTCCTGATCATCGAGAAAAGCCCTACGACATGCATGAAGTCTTACGTAGGGTTGTCGACCAGGATTCCTTGCTAGAAGTTCAACCGGAATTCGCACGAAACATCATCACGGCCTTTGCAAGGATGGATGGGAAATCGGTCGGGATCGTTGCCAATCAACCATCAGTCCTGGCTGGCTGTCTCGATATCCATGCCAGTGTCAAGGCGGCTCGATTCGTTCGCTTCCTCGACTGCTTCAACATTCCCATCATCACATTTGTCGATGTACCTGGCTTCTTGCCCGGCACTGATCAAGAGTGGAACGGAATCATATCCAACGGTGCCAAGTTGCTGTACGCCTATTGCGAGGCGACCGTCCCCAAGTTGACGGTCATCACCAGGAAAGCATATGGCGGCGCCTATGACGTGATGTCATCGAAACACATTCGCGGAGATTTGAATCTTGCCTGGCCTTCTGCAGAGATCGCAGTGATGGGTGCTCCCGGCGCTGTTGAGATTCTGTTTCGCAAGGAACTGGCCACTGCCGAAAACCCGGAAGAGATCGCTGCGGCTCGAACCGAGGAATATGAAGGTCTATTTGCGAACCCCTTCACAGCTGCAGAGCGCGGCTACATCGATGCCGTGATCGAGGAACCTGAAACCAGAAGCCGATTGATCGAAGGGCTCCGCTTGCTGGAAGGCAAGCGTGATCAGAACCCCCCGAAGAAGCACGGGAATGGACCTCAATGAGCTCACAACAGTCCATCAAAAAGGTTCTGGTAGCCAACCGGGGAGAAATCGCCATCCGCATCTTTCAGGGATGTCGAGAACGTGGGATTGAAACGGTAGCAGTCCATTCAGAAGCCGACGCTTCCGCGCCACATCGTTTCGCAGCCGATGAGTCGGTCCTGATCGGTCCACCCTCCCCCACTGAGTCTTACTTGAAGGTGGATCGCATCCTGGATGCTGCCCGAGAAACAGGAGCGGACGCCATTCATCCAGGCTACGGATTCCTCTCAGAAAGTTCCTCCTTTGCCCAGGCGGTGGAAGATGCCGGGCTGATCTTCATTGGTCCAACCCCATCACAGATCTCATCGATGGGAGATAAAGTGCGTGCCCGCAAATTGATGGAGGCCGCCTCGGTTCCAGTGATCCCTGGAACTGCGGGAGCCATCGATGACCCGGCAGAACTACAACTGGAGAGCCAAAAAATCGGATTCCCACTCCTGATCAAGGCTGCTGGAGGTGGAGGCGGAAAGGGAATCCGAAGGGTCGACACGGCTTCCGAGTTACTCCCCGCCTGGGAGAGGACTCGATCTGAAGCACTTTCAGCATTCGGAGATGGACGGGTCTATCTCGAGAAATTTGTCAGCCCTGCCCGTCACATCGAAGTCCAGGTGGTCGGAGACGGAAGAGGATCGGTCTGGTTCCTCGGCGAGCGAGAATGCTCCTTGCAGCGGAACCATCAAAAAGTTCTCGAAGAAAGCCCATCGCCAGTCATCGACGATGAAGTCCGATCCAGACTTCGCGACGCAGCGGTCGCAGGAGCAGCTTCCATCGAGTACCGGGGTGCCGGAACGATGGAATTCCTCTACGACGAATCCTCCCGTGAATTTTTCTTCCTCGAAATGAACACCCGGCTCCAGGTGGAGCATCCTGTCACCGAAATGGTCACTGGAATCGATCTGGTTGGCATGCAACTCGATGTCGCACAGGGAATGGAACTGGAACACGATCCCGATCTGCCACGCAGAGGATGGTCCATCGAATTTCGAATCTGTGCAGAAGACCCCTATCGGAATTTTCTTCCATCCACCGGTCAGATTCGCGCACTTCGCATTCCACATGCGCCCTTCTCAAGAATAGATGGTGCTCTTCGAGAAGGACTGGAAGTGACGCCCTACTACGACCCGATGCTGGCCAAGGCCATCGTCTGGGGTGAAAATCGCAAATCTGCAATCGATCGCCTGATGGCACTTCTCTCGCGTCTCAGAATCGGTGGCATTCACACGACCATCCCACTGGGAATAGAACTTTGTAATCAAGGCTGGTTTCTCGATGGGGATTTTGATACAGGCACTCTCGAACGATGGATGGCTGACCGAGATAAGCGCAGTTCAGCACCAGACGACATGCAGTTAATTGCTGCCATAGTGGCGAGGCACACCCTGAGTGCCGCTCGCTCTCATTCAACACCCGGAATTCCTGGCGGTGGAAAATGGGGCATGGCCGCAAGGATCGCTGGAGTCCGGGGGAACCTGTCTTGAAGTATCAAGTGGAATGGGAAGACCAGAAGATTGAAGTGATTGCAGACTGTGACCCTCTCGGACGAGAGTGGCGCTTCCAGATGCCTCGAGGGCATCGGATCGATGTTCGAGTCGAGACGCTGGAGGAGGGATCGGTTCTCAGGTTGATCATCGGGGGTGAGAGCAAGACAGTCTCCCTACTCCCTGGCAATCGGGTCGGAGATCCTATTCGAATCCTGCTCGACCACACCCCTCTAGAACTAGATGTTCTCGATCCGATAGATCTGATCACCAGAGAAGTGGGAGTTGGTCCTCGATCCACGGGAATACAAGAGATCACCAGCCTCATGCCAGGCATCATCCGCAAGGTCATGGTGGCTGTCGGCTCAAAGGTAGAGGTTGGAACTTCTTTGATACTTCTCGAAGCGATGAAGATGGAAAATGAAATCCAGTCGCAGGTGGTCGGTACTGTCCTCGGAATTCACGTCAAGGAAGGTGATGCTGTGGCGGCAGGGGCCTTGATGCTGGTGGTCAAGCAAGATGAATGACCCACGGCTTGGCCGAAAGGATCCGATTCCACCACTGGCTTTTTCTTGGGTTCCGGTTTTTTCTTCTCTTTCACGGGTTTCAGGTCGCCATTCTCACCGGTGATACCGGTACCTGAGCACTTCGCGCAGGAGATTCGTTTCTTTCCGGAACAGTCTACACACTGCTGAGAAAACTCTTTCTTCCCCTTGCAATCCTTGCAGGACTCCCGCTTCTTCCCCTTGCACACCGGGCACACGATTTTGCCCTTCCCACTACAGTCTCGGCATCGAGTCTTCACCTTCTTGCCCTTGACCGGGTCAAACCTCTCATAACTTCCTGCTCCACCGCACCGTCTACAATCGAGAAGACCATCCTCGACTCCAACACAGACGGCACAATTTTTCCCCTCTCCAGATCCTGCGCATCTGGAACAGGGAGTTGAAATGACTCCAGCACCTTCGCAATCGACGCACGGAGCCATGCCAATCGAATCGCAGTGGCGGCACCACTTATCGGGATGTTTCTTTTTCCGTGCTTCGACCTCCACGCTGGATAGTCGTGCCACGACCAATTTTTCGAGTTCGAATAACTTGTTGGATCGGCACCACTCCTGTAGTTCCTTGTGCCCCTTCAGATCGGCCGGATCGAGTACCTTGAGCCGACGATTGAACTCCTCTGACTTGAGCTCACCCATCTCGATCTTCTCGATATCTTTCCTCGATATCATCATCACGGCTTTTGACTTGCCAAACACCACCTCGATCTTCACTTCCTTGGCTGTTTCTTCGAGGATTTTTCCTTCAAGTTTTTTTCCCGTCTTCAACAAGACCACATCGGCCTCGCAAACCTTGCACAAGAGCAGGGCAAGGAAGGTGAGCAAGATCCACTGCATTGAACTGGAAGACATCATTTCACCTCCGCTGGAATATCGAAATAGAGACGATCCAGACCAGGACGCTTTATTTCAAATACAGGATTTCTTTTTATCCTGGCCATCCACACACCCAATACCGTCAGCACCAGGATGGAGCAACCCATCGAGAGATTCATCTGCATGAACAAGTCCATAGTGATCTCAGGAAACTTATTACCATTGAGGAGTTGAAAAGGAGGTGAGAGAGTCGCCAAGAATGACCCATCCTCTGTCCAGTTCAATTCACGTGCTGTGAGGGAAACCAAGGCCAATGCAATCTGAATTCCCACCGCAAGTACACTAGCGATCACTCCGGAGAATCCACACTGAGCAAAAAACCAAGATAGAGTCAGTAAAGCAACTCCCCAGACAAACAACACTCCCTGCCACATCAGAAACATCCGATTATCGTCACTCAGTTGAGTGACGATGGTGTTGGTGGCCTGGCCCCCACTGGAATTGGCGGTCTCGTAACCCAATAACAACACCATCGCAGCCACTGGAAAAGACAGCAGCAGGCAGGAGTACAACAGATTGCGGATTCCACCCGGAAGAAATATCGCTCCAACTCTGGTTCCCCATTGACGATGAGCATACATCTGGACGACACGTAGCGGAACCTTGGCACTCGAGCCGGCGATTCGAGTCAATGCCATCGGATAGAACAGGAGCATGGCCATCAAGAGTTGGCCCGCATTTCCGGTGATGTTGCCATTGAAGCGGCCCTGATTTGAACTCGAGTCAGGGCCCACCGTCACCACCAGGATCCCGAAGAAAAGACCAGCCAGTACAAATGATAGCAATCGAACAGGAATATCCCTGGCTGATTCAACACCCGATAGCAGATAGGAGGCACCCATCAAACTTCCCAGCCCGATACCCAAGTATAAGGTGATGGACCAGATCCAGAATTGCCAGGGCGGTGGGTACTTCTCCATGTAATCGAGCACCAACATCTCTTGGCCGTACACTTCTCCCCACAGGAATCCGAGTACCATGGACATCAGCGGAATGGTAATCAAGGTGCACTGTACGATCGACCGAATCGTGCCCTTACTCGAAGCAGAGGAGTAAATTCCAAGGCTAACGATGAGAATCGCACCCAGAAAATGAACCAGGTACTCGAAAGCAATCGAACCCAGGGAGACTCCTCCAAAAAGCATCGTCATCGAGAGCATTGGGGCCGGTAGCACGAGTAAATAGAACAGTACTCCGACGATCCCCATCATCTTTCCCGACACCACCTGACCAGGAGTCAAGTCAGTAGTAATCAGCGACTCCCAGGTCTTTGCCTGCTTCTCACTGGTGATACTGACGGCCCCCAGAGCGGGCACGATCAAGCCGATGACGACTACCTGGACGGTGAAATATATCATGACCAGTAGCAATGCATGATTCTCCGGTGAACCCCCTCGATAATCCGAAATCACCGAGATCCACATCGCAGCACCGACGATGACTGCAAAGGTCAACTGAATGAAGAGTGATTGCAATCGACGGATCCGCAGGATCAATTCCTTCTGGATGATGGCATAACTGGGAAGTCTTCCGAGCATCGTGGTTATCATTGGACCTCCCCGGTCGTGAGGTTCATGAACATTCTCTCCAGATCATCCTCATGCCTTTTGACCGAGGTGAATGCGATCTTCTTGGCCGACAATGCTCCCCAGACCTGATGAATCTCCGAGTCTTCGCCCTTCCAGTCAAAACTAACCTTCCGTCCTTCTTGATAGATTCTTGAAACTCCAGGAAGTTGAGAAAGTACCGCTTCCACGACATCACTCTCTTCGACCAACCGGATCTCGAAGGTGACATCGGTTCCGCGAATCCGTTGTTGTATCTCCTCCAGCGATCCGTGTGCCACCAGGGCTCCCATCTCGATGATGCTGACTGAATCACAGATGGGTGAGAGTTCCGAGAGGATATGGCTGGAGAGGAAGATGGTCTTTCCCAGTCTTCTTAGTTCGGTCAAGAGTCCCCTGAACTCAATCCTGGCTCGAGGATCCAGCCCGCTGGCTGGCTCGTCCAGAATCAGCAGATCTGGCTCGTGCAAGAGTGTTTGCGCCAGACAAAGACGTTGCCTCATTCCCTTGGAGAGAGTGTGTACTTCGACCTCGAGGAGAGATCCAAGGTCCGTCAACTCCACCACATCCGAGATCGCTGATTTCCTCCGTGCCGGCGCCAAGCGGTGTGCTTGCGCAAAGAACTCGAGGTATTCCGTCACAGAAAGACCTTCATACACTCCGACATAATCTGGCATGTATCCCAATCGACGCCTGATTTCTTTCGGTTCGGTCACAACATTGACGCCATCAATCCATGCTCCCCCGGCAGAGGGGACCTGCAAGGCCGCCAGGATTCGTATGGTGGTTGTTTTTCCGGCCCCGTTGGGACCGATGAATCCATGGATCACACCGCGATCAACATCGAAACTGATGCCCGCGACGGCATCCTTACGACCATAGGTCATCTTGAGATCTCGGACTTCGATGATGGATTTCCGAGAACTGCTCATCAGTGCCTACCGTGCCCATTGGGTTTATCTGTGAAGGTACCATTCCACACGCTGACACGAGCTTCTGGGCCGATCCCGAGTTGTTCTCGAGTCTTCTCCTCGAGATGTGCCGAAGCCGTTGTGCACATCACACTCTCGGTGTAAACACCCCGGTTCCTGGTGCGGTCAAATTGGTCCCATCGGTGGCCACGGAAATTAGTCAGATCTTCCTTCGAGAGCCATTTCCCCTGTGATTCTGTCTCGTTGAAT